>NZ_JCANUT010000008.1:0-94034 GCF_059569095.1 Propionivibrio pelophilus DSM 12018
CTCTGACGTGGTCGCCAGCCAGCCCAAAGGACGCGAGATTCACGTCATCTGCGACAACGTCAGTAGCCACAAGACCGCGGCAGTCGATACCTTCCTCGTCGATCATCCCAACGTCTCGATGCATTTCACGCCCACCTACAGTTCTTGGTTGAACCAGGTCGAGAATTGGTTCGGCCGCATCCAGCGCGACGTCATTGCGCGCGGCATCTTCACCAGCACCTCCGACTTGCACAAAAAACTCATGCGCTACATTCGCCAGTACAACAAAAATGCCAAACCACTCAAGTGGAAGTATGCCGATCCGTCCCGCCATATCCGGTGCGATTCTTCTGGTTCAATGGACTAGTCGAGGTCGCGCAAAGCACGGTAAGCATGTACGAAGGGCTAGCCACATCTGGAAGACTAAGTCAGGACGAGGCCAAGCACTTGGCGATCGACGCAGTGCGTGCGATGCGCTACGACGAGACGGAGTATTTCTGGATCAACGATCTGAATTCGGTCATCGTCATGCATCCGATCAAGCCGGAACTGGATGGCAAGGATTTGTCCGATTTCAAGGACAAGAGCGGCAAGCGCATGTTCTTCGAATTCAGCAACGTGGCAAAAACCCGGGGCGCCGGGTTCGTCAATTACATTTGGCCAAAGCCCGGACTCAAGGACGAGGTCGACAAGGTCTCTTACGTGAAGAAATCCGATACGTGGGGATGGGTAATCGGCAGCGGGATCTACATCGACGATGTCGACGCGCTGTTCCGGAAAAATGCGCTGAAGCTGCTTGGCTGGATCGTACTGATCGGTGGATTCATGGCGGTAACGCTGACGTGGGTCGGACGCAGCGTTCTGAAAGCGATCGGAGGAGATCCGCAGGAAGTTTCACAGGTGACCCGCCGGATCGCCACCGGCGACCTGAGTACGGATGTCGACTGCGCCGAAAACGACATAGACAGCGTGCTGGCTGGAATGAAGGAAATGCAAAATACGCTGCGAGCGATGATCGAGGAAATCAGGCGCAGTTCCGGACAACTATCTACCGCCTCGAATCAATTGCTGAAGGCGTCGGAAGAAGTAGCCAGCCGCTCGCAACGACAAAGCGAATCTGCCTCTTCCATGGCAGCCGCTGTGGAGCAAATGACTGTCAGCATCGACCAGGTTTCGGAAAACGCCCGCGAGGCGCACACGATCTCCGTGCAGGCCAGCGATCTATCCGGCGACGGGGCCGAGGTCACACAAAATGCCTCGAAGGAAATGACAAAAATCGCGTCGACGGTCCAGGTGGCGGCGCTGGTGATCGAAGAACTGGGGCGCCAGTCCGACCAGATCACCTCGATCGTCAATACCATCCGGGAAATTGCCGATCAGACCAACCTGCTCGCGCTCAACGCGGCCATCGAGGCAGCGAGGGCCGGAGAACAAGGGCGAGGCTTCGCGGTCGTTGCCGACGAAGTCCGCAAACTCGCGGAACGGACGAGCGCATCGACCGCAGAAATCGCTTCGACGATCGGTAAAATCCAGTCCGGAACCCATGAAGCGGTTTCGAGCATGGAACGCGGCGTCCAGCAGGCTGGAGAAGGTGTTGCGCTGGCAGGTCAGGCCGGCGATTCGATCACCGAGATTCGCAGCGGCGCCCAACGCGTCATGCAGGTCGTAACCAGCATCTCGGAGGCGATTCGCGAGCAGAGCACGGCATCGGCTGACATCGCCAAGAACATCGAGAACATCGCCCAGATGTCGGAGGAAAGCGCGCGGGCCGTTGCCGAAACTGCAAAAGCGGCCAGGCACCTGCAGCAGCTTTCTTCTGAGCTTGAAACATCGGTGAGCCGTTTCAAGCTTCACTGACGAGTCACGAAATCGAAGTTGACCTCGTTATTCCGGCGAACGCCGGGGTGACGGATAATTCACGTTCTTTTTTCTAAAACGCTGGAACCGTTCGCTCGCCCCGGCGCCACCACTGAATCCATCAGCCACACCGTTCAAATGCCAACCTTGATCGATTTCCACAGTCATACCACCCGCTGCTGCCACGCCAGCGGCAGCATGGAAGCCTACGTCGAGCAGGCGCTCGCCAAAGGAATTGCCGAATTCGGCTTTTCCGACCACAGCCACTGGATGCTGCACGCCAAGGAGCAGCGCTACGCGATGCGCGCCGACGAGCAGGACGACTACGTTGCCGACGTGCGTCGCCTGCAGGAACGCTACAACCGCGACGGCGAGACGCCGTTCTGCGTCCGTCTGGGCATGGAGATGGACTTCATCCCGAGCCGCCTCGACGTCGCCCGCGACACGGCGCGCCGCTACGAATGGGATTACCTGATCGGTTCAGTGCACAACATCGGCTTCGAAAAAATGCAGGAACCGGCGATGTACGACGACTGGCGCATCGAGGACGTCTGCGAGATCTACTTCCACTTCGTCGGCATGATGATCCGCGAACGTTTCTGCGACGTCGTCGGCCACCTCGACTTGCCGAAGAAGATGGGCAGCATGCCGGCCGGCGGCATGCTGCGCTACGTCGAGCCGTTGATCCCGGATCTGCTGGCCAACGACATTGCTGTGGAAATCAACACCTCCGGACTCGACAACCCGGCGCAGGAATTCATGCCGGGCTGGGACGTCGTCGAAGCGCTTGCCGCCTGTGGGGTGCCGCTCACCCTCGGCTCGGACGCACACGCCCCGCACCAGGTCGGGCGGCATTTCGACAAGGCGCTGGAGGGTTTGCGGAAGGCCGGGGTGAAGGAACTGGTGCGCTTCGAACGACGCCGGATGATCGCCGTGCCGATTTTCTGAGCGTCAGCCGTTTCCACTGAAAGTTCCCGGCAGATACGCGCTGCTACACAAGGTCGGACAAAGGCCCAAACAATCGCCACACAGCGTAGAACCATTCTCGATAAGATGATTTCCGTCAGATGGTGATTGTTTTCACTATGTGACATCAACCAACCCTGATGAAAGGAAACATCATGAAACCGCGTATCGTTGATTTTCTTCTCGAAAACCACGTTTTCTCGTCCCTCGCCTCACTCGCCGTGCTGATTCTGGCCATCGCCACATCGTCGCTGTTCCTGCTGTTCGTCAGCGGCGTCATGGCTTACGGCTGGCCGTTCTTCTACGTCTACCTGCTGGACACCAAGGAGAAGCTGGCCAAGGAAAGCAAGGCACCGGTCAAGCGTGCACGTTCGATCCCCGCGAACATCGCTGCCGCTCACTGAGCGTGGCCGCATGAGTGGCCAGATCCCGACCGGGGAAGCGGCAGCGGCGGTTTTACCCGTCCGACTTGCCTGCGTGAAGCACGCAACTTCTCCGGTCGGCCCTTATTACCTCGGACCTCGCGCCGACATAGCCAGCACGACACCGAGCGCTGCCAACGAAGCGATCAATCCGCTGACGGCATTCCATCCACCGTACTGCCAGAACCAGCCCCCCATCGAGCCAACGATGCTCGACCCCATGTAGTAGAAGAGCAGATAAAGCGACGCCGCATGCCCTTTGGCCGTCCCGGCAAGTGGCCCGATCGAGCCGCTGGCGACCGAATGTCCGATGAAGAAACCGGAAGTCACCAGCACGATGCCGACGATGATCAGCAGCAGCGACCCGGCGAGCGTCAGCACCACGCCGCCAAGCATCGTCACGAATCCGGCCACCAGCAGCGGCCGACGACCGAAGCGGTCGGCCAGTCCGCCCGCCATCGACGACGACACCATGCCGAAACCGTAAGCCAGGAAAATCAGGCTGAGCGCCGTCTGGCTCAGGTGATACGGCGCCCCGGAAAGCCGGAAGGTGGCGTAGTTCATCAGCGTCACGAAGATGCTCGTCAGCAGGAACCCGCACCCGTAGAGGCGCAACAGGCCGGTATTGCGCAGATGCCGCTGCCACGTGCGCAGATGGAACAGCGGATCGAATCCCGGCCGCGCCACGAAATTTCTTGAGCGCGGCAGCAGGATCAGGAAGCCGATGGCCGCTGCCAGACACAGCCCCCCGAGAATGCCGAGCGCCCAGCGCCACGAGGTGAATTCGGTGATCACACCCATGCCGACCCGCCCCATCATCCCGCCGAAGGCCGTCCCGGCGACATAGAGCCCCATCGTCCGCCCGAGATTCGCTGGTTCGATTTCTTCCGAGAGATAGGCGATCGCCACGGCGGGAACACCGCCGATGACGAAGCCTTCAACCGCCCGGGCGACCAGTAGCAGGCGCCAGTCCGGCGCCGCGGCGGCCGCGAAATCGCAGAGCACGGCCAGCACCATCGAGCAGAACATCAGGCCACGCCGACCGAGGGCCTGCGAAAAGGCTCCGGCCAGCACGATCGAAATGGCAAGCAGTCCGGTGGTCAGGGACAACGCCAGCGAACTCTCGGCGGGACTGACGCCAAAGGACTCGGTAAATGCCGGCAACAGCGGCTGAACGCAGTAAATCAGGGAAAAGCTGGCGAAGCCGGCCAGGAACAGCGCGAAACCGGCGTTGCGATACTCCGCCGTTCCCAGACGGATCCACTGGGGAACAGGTTCGTTCTTCAGCGGCGTTGCTGTTGGTGACAAAGCGTCGATGACTGTCGTTGCGGAATTCATGGATCAGGCGTTCGTTTATTCGATACGAACGGAGTATATCGACGGCCATTTCATATTTCCAATATATACTTCCTACGATCTTTATCTGTTTTATATATACCTATGGAACTCCGGCACCTCCGCTATTTCCTGGCGATCGCCGAGGAAGGAAACTTCACCCGTGCCGCCGCGCGCCTGGGCATCGGGCAGCCGCCGCTCAGCCAGCAGATCAAGGATCTGGAGGCCGAGGTCGGCGCGCAACTCTTCCATCGGGTGCCGCACGGGGCGGAACTGACCGAAGCAGGAAAGGCGTTTCTGGATCACGTCAAGGGGATTCCTTCACAGACGGCCGACGCGGTGCGCGCTGCCCAGCGCGCTGCCCGCGGCGAGACGGGACGGCTCAGTTTGGGATTTACAGGAACGGCGGCACTGAACCCGATAGTTCCGGCGTGTATCAGGGACTTCCGGCGGGCCTATCCGGCCGTCGAGATCCGGCTGGAGGAAGCCAATTCGGTCGCGCTCATGAATGGTCTGCTCGATGGGCGCCTCGATGTCGCTGTCCTGCGCCCCAGTGAATCGGACCCGCCGGAGATGGATTACGTCACGCTGGCCGTCGAGTCGCTGGTGGCCGTTTTGCCTGCCGCGCACCCCGCAGCAACGTCAGGCCGGAGCATCGAGCTCGCCAGCCTGCGCGACGATCCGCTGATCCTGACCCCGCGTGCGATCGGCATCAGCCTGCACGACACCGCGCTGGCGGCCTGCCGCAAGGCCGGTTTCGAACCGACGCTCGGTCAGCCCGCGCCGCAGATCGCCTCGATTCTGTCGCTCGTCGCCGCCGAACAGGGCGTATCACTCGTACCCGACTCGATACAGCAGTTCAGCATCAACGGCGTCGTTTTCCGCAAGATCAAGGGGAAGGCACCCACCGTCGGTCTGGCTGTCGCCTCGCCGCGCATCGGGCTTTCGCCGCCCGCGAGCAATTTCGTGAAACTGGCGAAGTCGCTGCGCCAGAACCGCTAAGCAGCGGCCCGGCTAGACCTGCTTGCGATAGTTCCGCACCGCCCACTCCGCGCGCGGGTCGTGCATGCTCATCTGGCGAACCTTGATCCGGGCCATGATCTTCTCGTACTCGGCTTTCTTGTCGCGGTCCATTGCTGGATCGACATCGGTCGGTACCCATGGATGCAGGTAGACCACTTCGCAGATCTTGGCCTGCGCAATTTCCTTGGCGCAACCGAAGCACGGCTGCATTGTCGTGTAAAGCGTTGAACCCGCCACAGCGATGCCGAATCGGGCAGCGGACAGGATGGCGTTCTGCTCGGCGTGCACGCAAATGCACAAGTCGTACCCCGTTCCGCTCGGAAAGCGACCGCCCGGATTCTGGCAACGCAGACAACCACCATCGAGGCAGTTAGGCATGCCCTCAGGAACACCGTTGTAGCCGGTGGAAATCACCCGGTTGTCGCGAACGATCACCGCTCCCACCCGGTTCCCCGTACAGTTCGCCTTCTCGCGAACGGCAAAGGCAATGCCCATGTAATAGGTATCGGCATCCGGCAGTGTCTCGCTCATGGCAAACCCCGAGGGTGTTGGGTGATATAGATTGAGGCGGATACTAGCCGAAAACCACAGATCCTGCAGAAGCGACGTTACAACCGAAATCTCTTCAGTCTCGCCACCACGCCTGCCCGGCATGGGGAGAAAGCAGCCCGATACGCTCACCCATTTCGGGCGTCGACACCGCCACTCCTCGCTCCGACGCCAAGCGAGCAACCCGCTCCATCGGATCATCCCAAGCATGCATGGCGAGATCGAAGGTGCCGTTGTGGATCGGAACGAGCCACTTTCCGCGGAGGTCGCCAAAGGCTTGCACGGTTTGTTCAGGAAGCATATGCACGGCTTCCCAACGGGTGTCGTACGCGCCCGTTTCCACGAAGGCCACGTCGAAAGGACCGAACATCCGGCCAATTTCCTTGAAGCCGTCGGAATAGCCGCTGTCGCCGCTGAAGAAGAGATTGAATCCATTCCCGGTGATGACCCACGAGGCCCAAAGTGTGCGATTGGCGTCGCCGGTACCGCGCCCGGAGAAGTGCCGAGCCGGCGTGGCGACAACGCGGATGCCGTCAACGCTGGCTCGCTCCCACCAGTCCAGTTCCTGCACCTTGCCCGCCGGCACTCCCCACGAGACGAGCGTGGCACCGACGCCCAACGGTGTAATGAAATGCTTGACGCGCTCATGCAGCGCCATGATGGTCGCGTGATCCAGATGGTCGTAGTGATTGTGCGAGATGATCGCTGCCTCGATCGGAGGCAGTTCGTCCAGCGTAATCGGCGGCGCGTGAAATCGCTTCGGGCCGAACCACTGCACCGGCGATGAGCGCTCGCTAAATACCGGGTCGGTCAGCCAGAACTTGTCGTGCAGCTTGAACAGTAGGCTGGAATGCCCGAGACGCCAAACGCTGTTGTCGGGAGCGGCAAGCAGTTCGGACTGCGTCAGCGTGCTCACCGGAATGACCCGATCGGGCGTCGTCCCGGCGGGCTTGTCGAAGAGGAAGGCGTACCACAGCGCTGCCCCGGCAAGAAAACTGCGTGCCGGCCGCGGCACGGTATTGTGAAAACGGCCGTCACGATACTGTGGCGACAGGTCATAGGCGGGCGGCTGAAAGCGCATCGCCCAGGCAAAAACACTCATGATCACAACTCCGGTCAACACGACCATTATTTTCCATCGTGAAGATCGACGACGGAGGGGCGGTTCGAGCTCAAGTGCAATTTCCTGCTGCATGTATCAACCTCGTTTGATGAGCGATTCGGTACTCGCGGTTCGCGAACGCAACGATCTGCCGAAACGCAGGGCGTAGTACGCGACGCTCGCGTGAAACGCGACGATCGCCAAATACTGGACAAAAAATTCGGCGACGGATTCCGCGAAATTCCAGTCGCCGAAGGAGTAGTACGCGATCATTCGCGCATACAGGGAGCGATCCAACGCGGCATGGAAACCAAAGGCAGAGATGGCAATGACACCGCCGACGATCGGCATCGCCCCCCACGAATAAACAAGGCGGAGGCATTTAGGGAACAGCCGCCGCACCTCGGCCATGATTTGAGTCCAATGCAGGCCCAGATGGATCGAAGCCAGGACAACCAACCAGTAGGCGGAGGCCGTGTGCAACACACGCGGCATCAAATTCAGTTCGATACCCGTCGTGCGGAACAGCAATTGCGAATTGACGATCCCGCTGACCATCATCAGCACTGCCGAAATCAGCAATGACGCGTTGATCGCAAACGTGGCAAACCGTATTCCGCGGTAACGCCCTTTGAGCAACCCGGCGAACCACCGCCAATTCCAGCCACCGTGCAGAGCGAAAAGCCCGAGCACCCCGAGACCGAGCAATTCATGCGCCGTACTGCCGGTCAAGCCATAGGCGAACTCGGCCAGGATCAGCGCGAGCATCACGCCATCCAGCGCGAATTTCCTTGAGAGCTGCCCCGGCCCTTTCATGCCGCTGCGCTGGACCCCAGACCAAGGCCACGCAACCACCCGCCGATTTCCTTTTGCGCAGACTCCCGAGCTACCCGTTCCACCCCGCCGCCGCGCAAGGCCAATCCGTCGAGGATGCGCGCACTGCCGCAATTGGCGCGAAGGTCGTCCAGACTGCGTCCAAAGCCGCTGCCTTCATGAGTGCAGAAAGGGATCACCGTCTTGCCGTCGAGCGGGTACTGCTCGAGGAAACTGAAGAACGCCATGGGCATCGTTCCCCACCAGTTCGGAAATCCGATGAACACGGTGTCGTACGTTTCCATGGCATTCACCGGTGTTGCGAGTTGGGGGCGATACCCGTCCTCCAGCTCACGCTTGGCCTGTTGCGTCGTAGGACGGTATTCGTCCGGGTAGTGGTGCACCGTGCGCAATTCGAAAAGTGCACCACCCACGGTTTTCTGAATCTGCCTCGCCACTTCACGCGTAGTTCCCGTACGCGAGTAGTAGGCAACCAGGATGCGGCGCCCGCCTGCCGGCTGGGCCGCGGCCGGCGGCACAAAAGACAGTCCGGAAAGGCTGCCGCCCGCAATAAGTCCGGCGGCGAGTTTGATCAGTTTCCGCCGCCCTGCCATCTCGGGCGGTATCAACCCATCCACAGACGGTGAATTCAATATTTCCTTGCTCATTTCATTCATTCCTATCCGCTCTCACGTCCGGATTCGTCATTGATTCAGCCTCAGCGTCTGACAAGCTGCTGCAGATGCTGCGGGTAGCGCTCGCCTTCAACCCTGATACCGGCAAGCGCTGCCTCGATGCCCTGCAGATCTGCAGCACTCAGCTCTACGGCCGCCGCCGCAAGGTTCTCTTCCAGGCGGAGCAGCTTGGTCGTGCCGGGAATCGGCGCGATCCACGGTTTCTGCGCCAGCAACCAGGCGAGAGCGATCTGCGCGCGCGTTGCGCCCTTGGCCGTAGCGATATCGCCGAGAACGTCGACCAGGCGCTGGTTTGCCTGGCGAGCAGCTTCGGCAAAGCGAGGCACGACGTTGCGAAAATCGGTCGCATCGAACTTCGTATCGGCATTGATAGCACCGGTCAGAAAGCCCTTGCCGAGCGGGCTGAAAGGCACGAAACCGATACCCAGTTCTTCGAGCAACGGCAGGATTTCCTTTTCCGGTTCGCGCCACCACAGCGAGTACTCGCTCTGCAACGCCGCAACCGGCTGTACCGCGTGCGCCCGTCGAATCGATTCGGCGCCGGCTTCGGACATCCCGAAGTGACGTACCTTGCCTTGCGCGATCAGTTGTTTCACCGCACCGGCCACCTCTTCCATCGGCACATCCGGGTCGACACGATGCTGGTAGAAGAGATCGATGACGTCAGTTCTCAATCGGCGAAGCGAAGCTTCCGCCACCGCGCGAATGTTCTCCGGCCGACTGTCCACACCATCGGCGACCGTGCCGTTGCGAAATCCGAACTTGGTGGCAATGACCACCTTGCTGCGGAAGGGAGCCAGCGCCTCGCCGAGCAGTTCTTCATTGATACCGGGCCCGTAGGCCTCGGCGGTATCAAAGAAGGTGACCCCCAGTTCATAAGCACGGCGGATCAGCGCAGTCGCCTGCGCTTTGTCGGTCGCCGGACCGTAGCCAAAGCTCAGCCCCATACAGCCCAACCCGAGGGCCGAGACTTCCAGCCCGCTGGTACCGAGTTTGCGTGTTTGCATGATGATTCCTTTCCTGTTCGCTGAATCAGGTGTTGCGTAACGCTTCACCGAGCCATTTCACAATGGCGGGATCGCGGTGGTCGAAAAAGGCGCTCTTGCCGGTATCCAGTGCGGCGATCGCGGCCATGTCGTCTGTAGCTAGAACGAAATCGAAAATGTTGAAATTCTCAGCAATGCGCTCCGGACGAACCGATTTGGGAATCGCCACCACACCCCGCTGCAGCAACCAGCGCAGCACGATCTGGGCAACGCTGCGACGGTGTTTTGCCGCCAAGGCGGTCAAGGTCGGGTCGCCGAACAGGTTGTTGCGCCCCTCGGCGAAAGGCCCCCACGATTCGACCTGCACGCCGTTTTCCCGCAGGAATTGCGCCGTGGCCGTCTGCTGGCAGAAGGGATGCGTCTCGATCTGGTTGACCGCCGGGACGACGCGGTTGTGCACGATCAGATCCATCACCCGATCAGGATGGAAGTTACTCACCCCGATCGCGCGAATGCGGCCGGCATCGTTGAGTTCTTCCATGGCCCGCCAGGCGCCGTACACGTCGCCGTAGGGCTGATGAATCAAATACAGATCGAGATAGTCGAGTTGCAGCCGGGCGAGCGAGCGCTCGAACGCCTGGCGGGTTTTCTCGTAGCCGGCGTCTGAAAGCCACAGTTTGGTGGTGACGAACAACTCCTCGCGCGGAATGCCGCTCGTGGCGATGGCACGGCCGACGGCCTCTTCGTTGCCATACGACGCTGCCGTGTCGATGAGCCGGTAGCCGACGCGCAACGCCTCGGCGACGGCCGCTTCGCATTGCGCGGCGTCATTCATCTGATAGACGCCGAACCCCAGCATGGGCATTACAACGCCGTTGTTCAAAGTGGTGAATTGCATGGTGCTCTTTCCTTTTTTCTATCGGAATGACTTAGCTAGCGCTGCTGTCTTGCGCGAGCTGTGGTGTGTGCCGTTCCTGCGATTTCACTCTGTCGAAACGGATGAAGCGGGCCGACACGATGAGCGCCACGAGCAACAGCACGGCCGCGACCTCCATCGTGACACCGGTGTGCCGTGCGATGCTGGCTGGATCGAACACGCTCCCCTGACCGCCGGCATAAGCCACGACCAGAATTGCCAGCCCGAGCGAAGCACCAAGCTGGTGAGCGACATTGACAAGGCCGGAGGCCGCACCGGCGTTGTGGCTCTCGACGCCGGCGACACCGGCGACCGTCAGCGGCGCCAGCACCCAGCCTTGGCCCAAACCAAGCAGCAGCATCGGTCCGACCACGCCGCCGAGATAGGACATCTGTGCCTCGGTGACGCTGAGCCAGGCGAGGCCGAGAACGCACAGCGCCAACCCGGTGAGCAGCACTCGGCGCTGCCCGAAGTGGCCTGTTGCGCGCGGCACGCTGACCGAGGCAATGAACTGCGGCACCGTCACCGGGATGAAGGCCAGGCCGGCCTGCATCGGCGAAAAGCCGAGCGAGCGCTGCAGGTACTGCGCGGTGAAAAACCAGAATCCCGCCATACCGGAGAGAAACAATAGCCGCGCGCCATAGGCACCGTTGCGTTGCGCATTGGCAAGCATCCCGAGCGGCAGCAACGGCTGGCTGGCGTGTCGTTCGATCCACACGAAAACGGCGAGCAGGATCACCCCGGCCATGAGGGAGCCCTGCGTGAGCGGCGATGCCCAGCCAGCTTCGGCGGCTTCGACGATGCCGAACACCAGCGAGCACATGCCAAGCGTGGACGTGAGCGCGCCTGCCAGATCGAAACGACCGCTGTGGCGCTCGGTCTCGCGGATGTTGCGCAGGGTGCCGGCGATCAGCAGTGCGCCGATCGGCAGGTTGATGAAAAAGCCGGCGCGCCAGGAGATCAGGTCCGCCAGCAGACCGCCGAGCACCAGCCCCAGCGTGGCGCCGATACCGGCCGCAGCCGCATACCAGGCGAGCGCTCGGTTGCGCTCATGGCCTTCCTCGAAATGCGTGGTAATCAGCGCCAGCGTCGAGGGCGCCAGCACGGCAGCGCCAAAGCCCTGAACGGCCCTGAAGGCGATCATCCAGAAGGGCGAAGTCGCCGCGCCGATGGCCAGCGAGGCGAGCGTGAAGATGCCGAGTCCGGCGATGAACATGCGCCGCCGGCCGAGGATGTCACCGGCGCGCGCACCGAGCAGCAGGAAGCCGCCGAAGGCCAAGGTGTAGGCGTTCTGTATCCACGACAACCCGGCTGGCGTAAAGCCCAGCGCGGCCTGGATGCGTGGCAGGCCGGTAAGCACGATCGAGATGTCGACCACCAGCATCAGGTAGCTGGCCATGATGATGGCGAGGACGGTGCGGTGACGGGGGTTATGAGTCATGTTTCGTAGGTCGCGACGGAGTTTTGGAAGTGCTGATGTATTGAAGATTCGTCATTCCTGCGAAGGCCGGAATCCAGAAAATCCAACGAACCGGACCCCGGCCTTCGCCGGGTGACGAATGGTTCAGCGTCTCTTTGAAGCCTTACAGCGCCTTCCTGAGAATCTCTTCCAGCACATCCTGCGTGTACGTCTCGGCCAACCCGAACCACCGCGCGTTGCCTTCCAGATTTCCGAGGATGGCCGGCAGGTCGGCAGCGGTGATGTTGAGTTGCGAAAGGCGCGTCGGCGTGCCGATCTTGTCGAACCACTTTTCCAGCGCGGCGATGCCTTCTTCTGCCGTCTTCAGACCGAACACCTGCCTGGCAAAGCGCTCGAACTGCGCCGGATTGCGACCGCGGAACCACTTCATCCAGGCCGGCATTACCACCGAGAGGCCTGCGCCGTGCGGCACATTGAACAAGGCTGACAACGAGTGCTCGATCATATGGTTCGGGTAGCCGAAGCCCGACGTGCCGGCGTAGGTGATGCCGTTGAGCGCCAGCGTCGCGGCCCAGGCGAATTCGGCGCGGGCGTTGTAGTCGTGCGGGTCCGCGAGCAGCACCTCGGTGGTTTCGATCACCGTCGTGATCACCGATTCGACCAGGCGCGACTGGATCTTCAGCTGTACCGTGGCGGTGAAATAGCCCTCGATCGAATGCGCAATGACATCGGCTGCCGAATACACGAGGTAGTCGCGCGACACCGTTTGCATCAGTGCGGGATTGACGATGGAGACCTTGGGGAAGGTGTGCCCGGAACCGATGGCAAACTTTTCCTTGGTTGCTTCGTTGGTCACCACGGCCCCGCTGTTCATCTCGCTGCCGGTGGCCGCCAGCGTAAGAATCGAAAAGATCGGCAGCGCGGCTTCGATGGCGGCCTTGCCGATGAACAGGTCCCAGACGTCGCCTTGATACAGCGTGCCGGCGGCGATCGCCTTGGCACTGTCGAGCACCGAACCGCCACCGACGCTGAGGACCGCATCGACCTGATGCCCCCGCGCCAGCGCGATGGCTTCGCGCACTTTCGAGACGACCGGGTTGCTGACGATGCCGCCGCACTCGACGAACCCGATGCCGTGCTGGTTCAGGCTCGCGCTGACGGTGGCGAACAGGCCGTCGCGCTTGATGCGGTCGCTGCCGAAGCAAAGCAGCACTTTCCCGACACCGTGCTCGGCGAGGATCTGGCCGATCAGTTGCTCCTTGTCGGTACCGAATTCAATTCGGGTCGGGTTGAAAAAGGTGAAATTGTCCACTTACGCTTCCTTTTCGAGATAACTGGGAATGACTGGCCGATGCCAGTTGACGGCCCGAACTTTAGCGCGACGATATACATTCAACTAGACACATAATAGTTGAATGATTTACAACTTAAATATACAAATACTGACCCGGGACAACCATGTCGATCAACGAACTACGCTCCATCACCACCTTCGTCCGCACCGTCGAACTAGGCAGCCTGAGCAAGGCCGCGACATCCCAGAACATCTCGCCGCAAGCGGCAAGCAAGGCATTGGGGCAACTGGAAAAGTATCTGGGTGTGCGCCTCTTTCACCGCACCACGCGCAGCATGTCCCTGACCGAGGAGGGGCAGAGATTCCTGGAGGCGGCCCAGCCCGCCCTGTTCGGTTTGCAACAGGCGCTGCAAGGGGCGAGAAAGACACGGGAGGACATCGCCGGGCCGTTGCGCATCGTCGGCCCGCGCACGGTGCTGCAGCCGATCATCGGGCCGGTGCTCGACGAGTACTGCCGGCTCTACCCGGAAGTCCAGCCCGACGTGCAACTCGACGACCGGATCGGCAACTGGGTCGAAGACCGGGTCGACGTCGGCTTCCGCCTCGGCCACGCGCCGCAGGAGGGACTGATCGCCCGGCGCCTGTTCCCCCTTCAGCTCATTATCTGCGCCGACCGAAGCTACCTGCGCAAGTACGGCCGCCCGAAAAGCCTAGCCGATCTCGGCGCCCATCGCTGCAGCGCCTTTCGGCCCTCCAGCGTCGGCCACATTGTCCCCTGGCGCGTCCGGGTGGGCGAGAGCATCCAAGACCAGTACGTCACCCCGGCCTTCTGCACTAACGACGAGGCATTCGAGTTACGCGCGGTGCTCGCTGGCGAGGTAATCGGACAACTGGCCGCACCGACCGCCGCCTCGCTGATTCGCGCCGGTCGTCTGGTGCCGCTGCTTCTCGAACATATGACCGACGTTCACAACCTGTACATCTACTACGGCAGCCGAACTGCGCAGCCGGCCCGCGTGCGCGCCTTCATCGACCTGGCGGTCGAGCGGCTGACCGACAATGCCGAATTCGTCCTTACCAACGAGGAATTGGAGCGAAGCCACGCCAGAGGAATGGAAGCTCTTCGCCCCTGAAAGGTTGAAACATGGGGCATCCGGAATATGGAGGACGATAGTCCCCGGTGATGTTCACCAGACCACTTTGGATTCCGGATCATCGGGGAGGGGGACGATGCTCGGCGAAGTTGCAGTTACACGATGCTTACTTGAATATCCTGGGTCTGAATTCGGCCATGAGCTATCGGTTACTGTTACATTTCAACCGCCAAAAGCGAAGTGTCGACCTTCCCGAATCGCTTGCTCAAAGGAGTGCGTGGGCGTGGGGCCAGTCATGTCTCGTGCTGTCGTCAACCTATCCATGGGAGGCAACTTCAATCGGTTGGCGTTCGGCTTGATCGCGGACGACGTTGAACCATCCTGGCGTGTCTTCGATGATGTTCCACAGCTTCTGCGGAATGGCAAGGCTGGTGACGTCCTGCAACGAAACCGGGGGTTTGCCATCGCTGCCATACCCAGATCTTGCGCGCACAACCCAGTCCGGGTTCATCACCAGTCCCTGACCAACCGCGACAAGCGCAAGCCCTTCATCGATGCCCCGTTCGGCCTGTTCAGCCGTTCGGATCTGCCCCGCTGCGATCAGCGGAACGCGCCCGTCGATGTGATCATGAAGAATGCGCACGATCGTGCGTCCGGACCTGCCGTCGACCGGCTTCTGGTCAATCGCGCTGCTGAGCGACGCGTGAACGTAGCTCACGCCGCCGTCGATGAGGCGATCAATGAGCTGGAGCGAGTCCGCAATCCGCAGACCGCCCTCGTTTACTTCTTCAACCGAGATGCGGTAGCCCAGCGCGAAGGGCCGATCGGCATGTGCCTCAATCGCGCTCTTTACGGCAGCGACGACAGTGAGTGGAAAACGCATCCGGTTTTCGAGCGAGCCACCCCAACGGTCATTACGGCGATTGGTCTGCGGGGAGAAAAAATTCTGGATCAGGAAGCCGTGCGCGCCATGCAACTCGATGCCATCAAACCCCGCAATGATGGCGCGGCGGGTTGCATCGGCGAAGGCTTGAATGACTTCGAGTATTTCTTCTTCGCGAAGCGGGCGCGGCGTAAGGGCGGGGGCAAACGGACCGGATTCACCCTTTACTGCGCTCGCACCCACGACGTCGGAGACCAAAGCTGGCTGTGTTTTCACGCCCGCATGGAAAATCTGAAGAAAAGCGGGAGCGCCGCCGCTTTTGGCAGCTGCTGCCAATCTTGTCAGACTCGGAATGAAACGATCGTCATGGGCGGCAAATTCACCCGTGAAACCGACGCCATTCGCCTGTACATGGGTGCACCCGGTAATGACTAGGCCAACGTCTTTGGCTCGCCGCCGGTAATAGGCCTCTTCATCGTCAGACACCGTGCCATCGTCGTTGCTGGCCCACGTGGTCATCGGCGCCATCGCAATGCGATTGCGCAAAAGGAGGTTAGGCGCGAGTGTAATTGGCTCGAATAATTTGCTGTGTTTCACTTGGCAACTTGCCTTTTGTTAGCGTTGTTCGGCGGCTGCATTAGATCGACAGGCTTGATGGGCCTGTCGATCGCGATGCCGGCAGCCGTGGAATCAGATCGTGTAATCGATCTGGCTCATGTGCTCCTCGCCCATGCGGTCGCCGTACACGACAAACCTGGACAGCGAGGTTTCGATCTCCTGCACGTCTTCCGCCGTAAGATGAACGCGCTGCGCACCGAGATTTTCGAGCAGATGCGCCTCGTTGCGCGTGCCGGGGATCGGGACGATGTTCGGCCCCTTTGCCAGCAGCCATGCCAGCGCAATTTGCGACGGGGTCGCCCCTTTCTTGGCCGCATACGCTTTCAGCCACTCAACGATCGGCATATTCCTGGGCAGGAATTCGGCCGACAAGCGCGGGAAGCCAGAGCGGAAATCCGTCTTCGGATCGAATCGGGTATTCGTGTCGATCTTGCCTGTCAGGAATCCTTCCCCGAGCGGCGCCCACGGCACGAAGCCGATGTCCAGCTCTTTGCAGGTGGCCAGAACACCGTTCAATTCGACATTGCGGGTCCACAGCGAGTATTCGGTTTGAACTGCGGCAACGGGCTGCACGGCATGCGCGCGGCGGATGGTTTTTACGCTCGGCTCGGAGAGGCCGAAGTGCAGAACCTTGCCCTGCCGGATGAGGTCTTTCACCGCACCGGCGACATCCTCAATCGGCACACTCGGATCGACGCGGTGCTGGTAGTAGAGGTCGATGCGATCAGTCCGCAGACGCTTGAGCGATTCCTCGACGACTTTTCTGATGTGCTCGGGTCGGCTGTTCAGCGCGATCGTGCCGTCGATGGCGAAGCCAAATTTCGTGGCGATCTTGACCTGATCACGGACCGACTGGAGGGCTTCACCCACCAACTCTTCATTCGTGTAGGGGCCGTAGACCTCGGCCGTGTCAAAGAAGGTCACGCCATTTTCAAAAGCCTTGCGGATTGTTTTCAGGCCCTGTTCTTTCGGGGCGGGCGGTCCATAGTTCGAGCTGATGCTCATGCACCCGGCACCGATCTCGGACACCTGCATCGTTCCTAGTTTTCGTGGTTTCATCGTGGTGACTCCATTGGGTTTAGTGTTTCTGTCCTGCGCCTGAGCTGATCCGCTTGCGAGCACTGGGCCTATCGCCAGGGATGCACCCAGGAAAGCCGAATTCTTCAAGAACTGACGACGCGCGTTGTCTTCAGATCCGCGTCGATCAGGCGCTTGACCCGTTGGTCGACCAGTTTCGTCATTTGCTGCCATCGCCTTTGCCTCCTGTCAGCAAGGTTCGTCTGCAACAGGTATTGCAGAGCACGTCGTCAAAGTAGCACTCTGCAACCCATATGATTAGAGCCTATAATCTACTTACGCTTATAACGAGGTGTTATCAATGGCGCGGGCGAGTGTGGATGATTTGATCTTCTTTCTGGAGGTGGCCCGGGAGCAGAGCTTCACGCGGGCGGCCGCGAAGCTTGGCGTCTCTCAACCTGCATTGAGTCAGACGATCAGGACTCTTGAACAACGGCTGGGCGTGCGGCTGCTCACCCGCACCACGCGCAGCGTCTCGACTACTGAAGCAGGCGAACGGCTGCTCAACACGATCGGGCCGCACTTTGATGGCATCCACGACGGATTGGCGGCATTGAGCGAACTCAGGGATACGCCGGCAGGCAGGTTACGCATCACCTCGGTCGAACACGCCTCCCAGACAATTCTCGCGCCTGCACTGGCGAAGCTGCTGCCCGACTACCCCGACATCGGTGTCGAAATCATCAACGACTATGGCCTCACCGACATTGCGGCCGATCGCTTTGATGCGGGCATTCGCCTTGGCGAGCAGGTTGCGCAGGACATGATCGCCGTGCGCATCGGGCCGGACTTCGACCAAATTGTCGTGGGAGCGCCCTCGTACTTCAAGAAGCGCAGCAAACCAAAAACGCCGCACGATCTGACCGAGCACCATTGCATCGCGCTTCGCCTACCGACGTCTGGCGGCTTTTGGTCGTGGCCGTTTGTGAAGAATGGGCGCGAGCTGAAGGTGCGCCCTGAAGGACAGTTGGCGTTCAACACGATCGCGCTTCACCTCGATACGGCACTGGCGGGGCTGGGACTGGCCTATCTGCCCGAGGATGTGGTGAAAGACCATTTAGCGAAAGGTCGGCTCGTGCGTGTGCTCGCCGATTGGTCTGTGCGAATGTCAGGCTACCACTTGTATTACCCGAGTCGCCGCCAGAACACTCCCGCATTTTCCCTGCTCGTCGATGCGCTGCGCTATCGGGGATAGCGTAATGGACAAGCCCAAATTATGACTTTTGGATCCCCGTCCCTGCGCCCGTGGGTGTGAACGCTGAACGTTCGTTTCGGAGCAAGCCGACTGGCTCGTTTGAGTCGGACGCTGCCTGACCTGCACGCCTGTTTTCGAGCACGGCAATCGCATGAACATCAAACGAGTCCGAGGAGGTGTTCGCGATAAGCAACGGGGGTAGCGGCGATGAAACGCCGGGCCTTGATGCCGCCTTCACGCTTGATTGGATCGAGGCGGATGAGGTTAAGGGTGATGTGCTTGAGGATGGCGAGGTTATGCGCGGCATGCTTGATCCGTGCGCGCATCTGATCATCGGCAAAGGCGACGGGACGACCGCCCTGACCCAGCGCCGGAAGGCGGCTTCGAATTCGTCCGGGTCGATCAGGCCGAACAGGCGACCGAAGGTGTCGTGCGAGGGAACGCCGTTTTCCAGGCGCAGGTACCGGCGCAACCAGTCGATTCGCTCCCGCGCCCACAGCTCGATCTCGACAAACGTATCCGCACCGACCAGTACCGCGTTAACCGCGATCACCAGCAATTCGACAAGGTCGAGCTCCACCTTGCTCGATTGTCTCGGATCCGTGATCGACACAAAGACGTCCGCGAGTCGCAGTCGGTTTTCTGTTTCCATGTACCACTCCAAAAAGACAGAAAACTACACAATTCAAGGTGCTGTGAACACCCCCTTTGCAACTCGTTGATCGTCAACCACTATTCCAACTGTTAACAACAGCGTCATTCATGCGACTACCCTGGTTTTCGAGTGATAAAGCCCCGTGGCAAACGTGTATCATGCGAACCTTTCCGGCCCGCGTGGTCTGCGGCCGGGATGCCGCGTAGCCAGCCATACGGAAACACACGGACAGCCACGTCATTCTAGGGAAAGCCGGAATGATGGTTTCTGAAAGGTCCGTTTGATTCCTCGTGGCCAACTACCCGTTTCACCCGCCAACATCCTCAGAACAGACAAAGACAACCGCCCTGCCGGAGTACGCATGTCCCAACCCGTTCCCCGCCTGGAATTGATCGGAATCACCAAGCGCTACCCGACCATCGTCGCCAACGAGGACGTGAGCCTCAGCGTCCAGACGGGGGAGATCCACGCAGTACTCGGGGAGAACGGCGCGGGCAAGAGCACGCTGATGAAGATCATCTACGGCGCGGTGAAGGCCGACGCCGGCACGGTGCTGCTCGACGGACACGAGGTCAACATCGCCAACCCGGCGCAGGCCCGGCGTCTCGGCATCGGCATGGTCTTCCAGCATTTCTCGCTGTTCGAGACGCTGACCGTCGCCGAGAACATCGCGCTGGTGCTCGACGAACCGTTCGACCTGCCGGCACTGGCCAAGCGTGTCAAGGAAGTCTCCGAGCACTACGGCCTGCCGCTCGATCCGAACCGGATGGTGCATAGCCTGTCGGTCGGCGAACGCCAGCGCGTCGAGATCGTGCGCTGCCTGCTGCAGAAGCCGAAGCTGCTGATCCTCGACGAGCCGACCTCGGTGCTCACGCCGCAGGCGGTCGTCAAGCTGTTCGAGACGCTGCGCCAACTGGCCTCCGAGGGCGTGTCGATCCTCTACATCAGCCACAAGCTGCACGAAATCCAGTCGCTCTGCGACCATGCGACGATCCTGCGCAACGGCAAGGTCACCGGCAAGGCCGTCCCGCGCGAGGAAACGCCCGGCAGCCTGGCGCGGATGATGATCGGCCGCGAACTGCCGGTATGCGAAGCGCCGATCTACGAAGGCGAGCATCGCCCGGTGCTGACCGTGCAGGGGCTCAGCCTGGAACCGACCTCTCCCTTCGGCACAGCGTTGAAGGACATCTCGCTGATCGTCAACGCCGGCGAGATCCTCGGCATCGCCGGCATCTCTGGCAACGGGCAGGCCGAACTGCTCTCGGCGCTGTCCGGCGAAGTGACGGTCGACAAGGAAACGATCCGCCTCGACGGCAAGCCGATCGGCCATCTCAATTCCGGCCAGCGACGCAACCGCGGCATCGTCTACGTGCCGGAAGAACGCCTCGGCCGCGGCGCGGTGCCGCCACTGTCGCTCTCGCACAACGCGCTGCTCACCGCGCACCGCCAGGGCATGAAGAACTGGGGTCTGGTGCGCTACGGCAAGGCGCGGGACTACGCCGACGAATGCGTCAACCGCTTCGACGTGCGCGGCGCCGACGCGTCGACCAACGCCCGCTCGCTTTCCGGCGGCAACCTGCAGAAGTTCATCGTCGGCCGCGAGATCATGCTGAAGCCCGAGGTGATGATCGTCGCCCAGCCAACCTGGGGCGTCGACGTCGGCGCCTCCGCGATCCTGCGCCAGGCCCTGCTCGACCTCTCGCGCACCGGCGTGGCGATCCTGGTGGTTTCCGAGGAACTGGAAGAGCTGTTCGAGATCGCCGACCGCATCGCCGTGCTCGCCCAGGGCCGCCTGTCGCCGGCACAGCCGCGCGCGGAACTCAACGCGGAAAAGGTCGGCCTGCAAATGGCCGGCCTGTTCGACCATGCCGAAGACGGCAGTGTCCCCGCATCGATGGAGTTGACTAATGCATCTGCTTGAACCCCGGCCCCATCCCTCGCGCGTGATGCGCTGGACTGCGCCGCTGATCGCCGTGGCGGCAACGCTGCTGACCGGCTCCTTCCTGTTCTGGATGCTCAGCAAGCCGGTGCTGACCTCGTTCCACGTCTTCTTCATCCAGCCGCTGGAAAGCGGTTACGGCTGGAGCGAACTGCTGATCAAGGCCTGCCCGCTGATCCTCATCGCGCAGGGGCTGGCCATCGGCTTCAAGGCGCGCATCTACAACATCGGCGCCGAGGGGCAGCTGATCGTCGGCGCGCTTTTCGGCGGCGGCGTGGCGATCGCCACCGAGGGAATGGACGCGGCCTGGATCGTGCCGGCGATGGTTGTCGCCGGCGCCATCGGCGGCGCGCTGTGGGGCGCGATCCCGGCCCTGCTGAGGACGCGCTTCAACGCCTCCGAAACGCTGACCACGCTGATGCTCAGCTATGTCGCCAGCCTGATCCTCGCCTACATGGTCAACGGCCCGTGGCGCGACCCGGAGGGGATGAACTTCCCGCAATCGATCATGTTCGGCGACAGCGCCCTGTTCTCGATCCTGCTCGAAGGCTCGCGGGTCAATACCTCGGTGTTCATCACCATCGCCGCCGTTCTCGTTTTCTGGATCTTCAACGCCAGGAGCTTCATGCACTTCCAGATCGAAGTCGGCGGACTGGCGCCGGCCGCTTCGCACTACGCCGGCTTCTCGGCCAAGCAGACGGTGTGGTTCTGCCTGGTGATGTCCGGGCTGACCGCGGGCATCGCCGGCGTCGGCGAAATCGCCGGGCCGGTCGGGCAACTGAACCTGAACATCTCGCCGGGCTACGGTTTCGCCGCGATCATCGTCGCCTACCTCGGTCGCCTGCACGCGCTCGGCATCGTCCTCGCCGGCTTCCTGATGGCGCTGATCTATCTCGGCGGCGAAGCCGCGCAGGTCAGCCTGCAGATGCCCTACGCCATCACCGGCATCTTCCAGGGCATGCTGCTGTTCTTCCTGCTCGGCTCGGACGTGTTCATCGACAACCGCATTCGCCGGCTCGTGTGACCGAAAACCAGAAACATATGAAACATCCACCGTCATTCCGGCGAAAGCCGGAATCCAGAAATTCGGGGCGCCGAGTGGATCCCGGCCTTCGCCGGGATGACGAAGCCCTGTGATGTTCTGAACCGCTGACACTCAACGACAAACGCCCATGATCGACCATCTGATCCCCATCCTGGCCGGCACCCTTGGCGCCGCCGTGCCACTCATCTTCGCCGGCCTCGGTGAACTGGTCGCCGAACGCACCGGCGTGATCAACCTCGGTGTCGAGGGCATGATGCTGGTCGGCGCGATTGCCGGCTTCGCCGCCGCCGCCGAGACCGGCTACGGTGTCGCGGCCGGCCTACCCGCAGGTGCCCTGGCCGGTGCCGCCACCGCGATGATCTTCGGCTTCTTCGCGCTCTCGCTGGCGGCCAACCAGGCGGCCTGCGGGCTGGCGCTCACCATCTTCGGCATCGGTCTCTCCGCCTTCATCGGCCAGCACTACGTCGCCTACAGCCTGCCGGGCCTGAAGCCGATCGCCATTCCGCTGCTCTCCGACATCCCGCTGCTTGGCCCGATCCTGTTCAGGCAGGACTGGGTCGTCTATCTCTCGTTCCTGGCTTTCGCCGGCATTGCCTGGACGCTGGCCAAAACGCGCCTCGGCCTGCTGCTCAAGGCCATCGGCGAATCGCCGGAGTCGGCACACGCCATCGGCTACCCGGTGATCAGCATCCGCTTCGGCGCGGTGGCGTTCGGCGGCGCAATGGCCGGCATCGCCGGCGCCTACCTCTCCACCGTCTATACGCCGCTGTGGGTGCAGAACATGAGTGCCGGCCGCGGCTGGATCGCCGTGGCGCTTGTCGTCTTCGCCTCGTGGAAACCGGCGCGGCTGATGCTCGGTGCCTACCTGTTCGGCGCGGTGACGATCCTGCAGTTCCACGCGCAAGGCCTCGGCATCATGGTCCCGGTGCAGCTTCTCGCCGCCCTGCCCTACGTGGCGACGATCGTCGTGCTGGTCGTCATCTCGCGCGACCGCCGCGTGCTGCAGAACAACCTGCCGGCGTCACTCGGCAAGCCGTTCCTGCCGTAAAAGAAACGCTGAACTATTCGTCACCCCGGCGAAAGCCGGGGTCCCGTTCGTTGAATTTTCTGGATTTCGGCATGCGCCGGAATGACGAGTCTTGCCATTCACGCGAGATGCTTGCGGAAGTGCGCCAGCGTCCGCTCCCATGAGAGCTTGGCTGCCTCGGCGTTGTAGCGCGGGGTCGAGTCGTTGTGGAAGCCGTGCTGGGTCCCCGGGTAGGTATGCACCTGGTAATCGACGCCCGCGGCTTTCAGCGCCGTCTCGAACGCCGGATAGGTGGCGTTGATCCGCTCGTCGTTTTCAGCCAGATGGCACACCAGCGGCGCCTTGATGTTGGCGACGCTGGCCGTATCGGCCGCGACGCCGTAGTACGGCGCGCCGGCCTGCATGTCGGCACCAAGTGTTGCGGCAAGATAATTGACGATGCCGCCGCCATAGCAGAACCCGGTCACGCCCAGTTTCTTCGTCGACAGCGCATGATTCTTCAGGAACACGGCGCTGTTCAGGAGGTCGGTGCGCAGCTTCGCCTGGTCCAGCTTCATCTGCAGGGCACGCCCGTCGTCGTCGTTGCCGGGATAACCACCGAGCGGATGGAGGCCGTCCGGCGCGAGCGCGAGGAAGCCTTCGACCGCCAGCCGGCGCGCGACGTCTTCGATGTACGGGTTGAGACCGCGGTTCTCGTGAACCACCAAAACCACCGGGAACGGCCCGTTACCCGAGGGCTGGACGAGATAGCCGCGCATCGTCCCCGAATTTCCGCCGGGCGACGGATAGGTCACGTACGAGCCTTTCAGGCGGGTGTCGGTGAAGGAAATCGTCTGCGCCTGCGCGTAGTTCGGCAGCAACGATTCGGCCATGGCCAGCGCGGAACCGCCGACCACCACCATCGCGGCGGCACGCGAGAGAAACTCGCGCCGGTCGATGCGGCCGTGGCAGTACTCGTCGTAGAGATCGAAAACCCGCTGGTCGATTTCCTGCTGGGTGATGCCTTGCGGTGCAGCCGTGGGTTCATTGCGCGATTCGCTCATGATTTGGCTCATGGTTCGGCTCCTGGAAAAGTGATTGACCGGTGATTAACGCTGCTCGCGCTAGACAACTTTCTTGCCGGGAAGTGCCGAACGAGCCGGTAAAATCGGCGCCGTACACTTATTCACGGTCTCCCGCCCCCATGCCCTATCCTGCCCCCCGCGACCCGTCCCGCTTCCAGTCCCGTCTTCTCTGGCTGACCGTAGCCGCCGCCCTGCTGATCCTGCTCAACCATTTCCTGCCACGCATCGAAGCCTGGTTCGCTCCGAGCGACGCGGTGCCACGGACCGTCACGGCGCGCGGCGATCTCGCCGCCGACGAAAAGGCGACGATCGAACTGTTCGAGAAGGCCAGGGATTCGGTGGTGTTCATCACCACGCGTTCGCAGGGGCGCGACTTCTGGACGCGCAACGTGTTCACCGTGCCGCGCGGCACGGGGTCCGGCTTCATCTGGGACGATGCCGGTCATCTCATCACCAACTTTCACGTGATCGAGAACGCCAGCGAGGCGATCGTCCGCCTGGCCGATGGCCGTGACTATCAGGCCGCGCTGGTCGGCACCAGCCCGGCGCACGACATCGCGGTGCTGCGCATCGGCGTCGGCTTCAAGCGCCCGCCGCCAGTGCCGCTCGGCACCAGCAACGACCTGCGTGTCGGGCAGAAGGTGTTCGCCATCGGCAACCCGTTCGGCCTCGACTGGACGCTGACCAGCGGCATCGTCTCGGCGCTTGACCGTTCGCTCGGTAGTGAAGGAGGCAGAAGCGTGGAGCACCTGATCCAGACCGATGCGGCGATCAACCCGGGCAACTCGGGCGGACCGCTGCTCGATTCAGCCGGCCGGCTGATCGGCATCAACACGGCGATCTACAGCCCGAGCGGCGCCTCGGCCGGCATCGGCTTCGCCGTCCCGGTCGACACCGTCGCCCGCGTCGTGCCGCAGCTGATCGCCAAGGGCAAATACATCCGGCCGGTGCTCGGCATCCAGATCGACGACGGACTCAATGAGCGTCTGGTCCGTTCGTTCGCTACGCCGGGCGTCTACGTCCTCAAGGTCAGTCCCGGCTCGGCGGCGGATACCGCGGGACTCAAGGGGGCGCAAATCACCCGGGACGGCGGGATCGCACCGGGCGATATCATTACGGGGATCAACGGCAAACCGGTCGACGGCGTCGCTCGCTACCTGTCGCGCATCGACGATTTCCAGATTGGCGAAACGGTCACCGTGACGATCCGGCGCGGCGAGCAGCAACTCGACCTCCCGATCACCTTGCAACCTGAATCCTGAAAGCGGCCGACGATCACTATTGGTTCGGCGAGATAATGTTTGAATTCGTCACCCCGGCGAAAGCCGGGGTCCAGTCGGCGATTACTCTCAAATACTGGATACCGGCCTACGCCGGTATGACGGGGTCTTTAAATTTCATCGTACCGAAGCAATAAATCAACACTTCTCCCCTGAAATGCCTCTGCTGCCTCCTGCCCGCTCGTTCGATACGCTTTCGCTCCGCTACGGCGCCCGCTACAAATGGCTGGCGATGCTCGTCGTCGCCCTCGGCACCATCTCCGGCGTGCTGTCGACCTCCAGCTTCAACGTCGCCGTTCCGGCCTTGACCCGCGCCTTCGCCCTTGGCCAGGAACAGGTGCAATGGGTAATGACCGGCTTCATGGGGGCGATGACGGTTTCCATGCTGCCCGCGCCCTGGCTGCTCGAACGTCTGGGATTCCGCAAGCTTTTTCTCGGCGCGGTTCTCGCACTGCTGGTCACCAGCGTTGCCGGCTTTTTTGCACCGACCTTCCCGCTCGTGGTCGCCGCACGCATCGCTCAAGGCATCGCCACGGGGGTACTGCAACCGCTCGGCCCGCTGGCCGTAATGCGCCTGTTTCCGCCGGACAGCCAGGGCCGCGCCTCGGGGATTCTGACCTTCGGCATCGTGCTCATGCCGGCAATCGCCCCCGCCGCAGGTGGCGCATTGCTCGACGCTTTCGGCTGGAGAACAATTTTCCTGCTCAACCTGCCGTTCTGCCTCGCTGCATTGGTCCTGGCGCTGATTTTCCTGCCGCTGCCCCGCGAAATACAACGGAAGCCGTTCGACTGGACCGGGGTAGCGCTGCTGACACTGGCCTCCCTTGTCCTGGTCGAGACCGTGTCGAGCCTGCAGCACAGCGGGTTGCTGACGCTCTGGACCTTGGGGCACCTCGCGCTGGCCACTACCGCCATAGTGCTTTTCATCCGTCATGCCCGCCGCCGGAAAAACCCGGTCATCAGCCTTGGCCTGTTCCGCCATCGCGCCTTTTCGATGGGAACGATCGTCTCCTTCGCCTACGGGTTCGGCCTCTTCGGCTCGACCTACCTGATTCCCGTCTTCCTGCAGAACGCGCAGGGGTTCACCGCCGCCGCCGCAGGCTCGACGCTGATCCCGTCGGGGATCGCGCTGCTGGCGACGATCCCGATTGCCGGCCGGATGGCGGACCGCTTGCCGCCGCATTGGCTCACCGTCGCCGGCATGGGCCTGCTCGGGACCTCGTTCCTCGCCTTCGCCCTGCTCGGCGGAACGATCACCACGACCGGCATCATCGCCGTCACGGTGTGGGGGCGCATCGGCCTCGGGCTGATTCTGCCGGCGCTGACGCTTTCGGTGCTGCGCCATCTCGAACCGCACCAGCTCGGTCAGTCCTCGGTCGTCGTCAGCTATTCGCGCCAGCTAGGCGGCGTCATGGGCATTGCCGTCATTGCCGTCTTCGTCGCCTGGCGAGAAAGCATTCACGGAACAAGCACGGCGGGCATCCACACCGCCTACGCGCAAGGCTTTCTCCTGCTGGCCGCGGTATTCGCCCTGGCGCTGGCAGCCGCGCTACAGATGAAGCCTCCGCGCGCGCAACGTGGTTGAGCGCCCCTGAAGCCAGCTATCGCCACAAACCGCCGATCGTCCAGCGTGGGCGTTGCCTGACGTTTCCGAGCGTATCCGGACGCACCGTCCCGACGTCCTGCCAATAGGCGGATTCCGCCGCCGGAGCCAATTCACGCAAGCGACGGATACGCTCTTCGGTTTCCGGATGCGTACGCAACCAGGACGGTTCGGGATTGCCCCTGCCCGGCATGAAAAGGCCGCGCCAGGAGCGGCTGCGCCCTTCGATGCGCGCCAAGGCGGAGGCGAGGCCGCGCGGGTCGCCGGTCAGCGCCGCGGCGGTGAGATCCGCGTCGAATTCGCGTACCCGCGACAGGCCGAGCTGCGAAAGCATGGCCAGGTGCGGCGAAAATATCAGCAAGAGGAACCCGGCCCAATTGATCGTGCCCGCGCCGGTCAGCAGCGCCGGCAGGGAAAACAGGATGAGGAACTGCCCGAGCAGCGCAAACAGGCTGGTCAGCCGGCTGACGTAGTCGGCGAGGCCCATCACGCGCAGGTCGCCGTGCGCGATGTGCGCGGTTTCATGGGCGAGGACGCCTGCGATTTCCCGCGGCGGCAACTGTGCAAGCAGGCCGTGGGTGAGCGCGATGGCCGCGTGCCGGCGGTTGCCGACGGCGAAGGCGTTGATCAGCGGACTCGGAGCGTAATACAGCTCCGGCACCGCCGGCAGTCCCGCGCGCCGCGCGATGTCCTCCATCAGGCGCCAGAGATCCGGCGCTGCGTGCGGATGAATCGGGCGCGCCTGATACAGGCGCAGCGTCAGCCTCGATGCCGCCGGTTCGACCAGCAGCGCCACGGCGCAGGCCACCAGCGCCATCCACAGACCGTCCGGGCCGACCAGCAGAAAACCGGCCAGTGCGGTGATGCCGACCAGCGAAAGCACCAGCAGCGCCGTCTGGAGACGATTGCTCCAGGCGTGGCGGTGCCAGAGTTCGCTTGCCACGGTGGATTCACTCCCGCAAGTCGCGACCAGCGATCCGGCGCAACGCGTCCATTTCCTCGAGCATGTCGGCCACCAGCGCCGCCAGTTCAGGCACCGCGTCGAAATTGCGCTCCAGGTCGTGCATACGTCGGGCGCGCACCAGAGACGCGGCGGAAAAGCGCCAGATGCCGGCGACGCTCTCGGCGCCAGGAAGCAGCCCTTCGTCGAGGTGGCGCATCAGCCAGTCGGGCTCGACACGGCAGGCGGCCGCGATCTGTTCCAGCGTCAACCAGCTTTCTTCCATCAGCGTGCCGATCAGGATGTCGTCGTCGCGCATGGCTTATCTCCCTGTCGAGCGGCGCGGGTCGAACGGCAACTCGCGCGCCATGGTCTCGTAAATCTCGCGTGCCCGCGCCGTATCGGCCGGCGGCAGGACGACCTGAAGCGTCAGGAGCAAATCGCCGGGCGGATTGCCTGCGACGCTGCCCGGCAAGCCCTTGCCGCGCACGCGCAAGGTACCGCCGCCTTGCGCCCCGGCGGGCACCCGGACCTTGAGCGCCCCCGCCGGGAGATCGACCGTCACGACGGCGCCGAGCGCGGCTTCCCACGGCGCCACCGGCAGATCGAGATGCAGGTCGCGCCCTTCGACGCGCAGGCGCTCATGCGGCTGGAAATGCACTTCGAGCAGCAGGTCGCCGGCCGGCGCGCCGCTGTATCCCGGCGCCCCCTGCCCGGCCAGCCGGATGATCTGCCCTTCGCGGACGCCGACCGGGATCTTCACGTTCAACGTCCGCGTCTCGACGGTGACATGCCCCTGGGCGTCTACCCGGGGTACACGCAGGCTGATCTGCCGGGTAGCGCCATGGAACGCATCGTCGATGTCGAGGACGACCTTCGCATGGTGATCCTCGCCGCGTATCCTGAAGTTCCCGGCACCACGCCCGGCATGAAACGCGCCACCCATACTGCCCCCGCCCCCGCCCATGTGGCCGAAAAGCTGCGAGAAGAAATCGCTGAAGCCGGCGGCGTCGCCGGGCGAAAAGCCGTGCGTGGAGAACTCGAACCCCGTATCCCAGTCGGGCGGCGGCCGGAATTCCTGCCCGGGCTGATAACCGCTGCCGAGCTGATCGTACGCTGCGCGCCGCTCGGGATCGGAGAGGACCGTGTAGGCCTCGTTGATCTCCTGCATGCGCTGCTCGGCGTCCTTTTCCTTCGAAACATCCGGGTGGTACTTGCGCGCCAGCTTGCGGAAGGATTTCTTGATCTCCTCCGCCGTCGCCTCGCGCTTCACCCCGAGCGTCTGGTAATAATCCTTGAATTGCATGAAAGCTCCATTTCTACGGGCTCTCGAGTGGCCTTCGTCATCCCAAGATGGCATCTGCCGCGGCGCATTTCAAGTCTCTGAAAAAAACGAGGAATATCGTTTCAACGTGGATAACTCATCGGTCATTACGTATACTCGCAGCCTTCCCACTCCATCATGCCAAGGCAGGCTGCATGAACGACCGCACCAGCATCCGCGCAGCCCACTCGTGTGCGGAAAATGCCCAGGACGCCGTACGCGAATTTCACCGCGCGGTCTATCAGGACAACACGGCGCTGGTCGTCTTCTTTTGCTCGGCGGCGTACGACAGCGATGCCCTGGCGGAGGAAATGAACCGTCTGTTCCGGGGTGTTCAGGTGGTCGGCTGCACGACGGCGGGGGAGATTGGCACGGCCGGCTACCGCGACTTCAGCCTCAGCGGCATCAGTTTCTCCTCCAACGACTTCACCGCCGTCAGCGCCTGCACCGAAAACCTGCAGGCATTCGAAACCGTGCGGGGACACGCACTGGTCGATTCACTGCAGCGCGAGCTGGACAGCCGCCTGTTCCCGCAGGCCTCGGCCAACTCGAATTGCGTCGCCCTGCAGTTGATCGACGGGCTTTCGCTCCGAGAGGAGGCCGTTTCGCGTGTGCTGCAGAGCGCGCTCGGCCGCACGCCCCTGGTCGGAGGATCGGCCGCCGACAGCCTGAGCATGAAGAAGAGCCGCGTCTATTCCGGCGGGCAGTTTCACGATGACGCGTCCGTCCTGATCCTGCTGGCCTCGCGCGTTCCCTGCACCGTGTTCCGCACCCATCACCTTGAACCGATGCCGGAACGCCTGGTGGTGACGGAAGCCGACCCCGCCCGCAGAACCGTATTCGAACTCAACGGCCTCCCTGCCGCCGGGGAGTTGTCACGGGCACTTGGCCAGAGTCTGGAAGGCGCCGACTTGTGGCACATGCTCGACCGCACGATCATCGTGCTGATCAACGGCGAAAGCTACGTGCGTGCCCTGAACGCGATCAACCCCGACCACAGCCTGACCTTCTTCTGCGCCATAGAGAAAGGAACGGTGCTGCGCATCGCTCGCAGCGCAGGCCTTCTGCCCAAGCTCGAACGGGCCTTCGCCGACATTCGCGCCAAGGTCGGCACGCCCCAATGCGTGCTCGGCTTCGACTGTTCCCACCGCAAGCTGGCCATCATGCGCAGTCCGGAACGCGAGAAAATCGCGGCTCTGATGCTCGACAATCGCACCACCGGCTTCTGCACCTACGGCGAGCAGTATCGCGGCCTGCACATGAACCAGACGTTCGTCGGTATCGCTTTCGGCACTTCCAACGTTCCCGGCGAGAGAGGCCAATGATGCCAGCCAATCCGGGTGAAGCCAACGAAGCGTTGCTGCAGGCGGAAATCCTCCGCCTGAACAAGATCATCGACGTGCTGATGGACCGCGCCGAAAGCGGCTCCAACCGCTTCGATGCCGATTTCGGGCTGCAGCAGACGACGATCCTGCTCGAGGACCAGGTGCGGTTGCGTACCGCCGAACTGGAAGCGGCAATCCGCGAACTGGAACGCTCAAACCGCAGCCTGCGCGAGTCCGAGGAGCGCTTCTCGCGGATGTTCCGCGAACACGCCGCAACCATGCTGCTGATCGAACCGGCCAGTGGCAAGCTGATCGATGCCAACGAGGCGGCGCAACGCTTTTACGGCTACCCGCGCGACGTGTTGCTCGATATGAACATCGGCGACATCAACGTGCTCCCTGCCGGAACGTGCCGGGACAAGCGTTACGCCGTACTCACCGGAACGCAACAGACCTTCGTCTTCCCCCACAGGATCGCTTCCGGCGAAACGCGGACCGTCGAAGTACACAGCGCCCCGATCACCGTCGACGGCAGCACGCTGATCTTCTCGGTCATCCACGACATCAGCGAGCGCAAGCGGGTCGAAGACGAACTCGAACAGCACCGCAACCATCTGGAAGAACTCGTCGTCGCGCGCACGGCGGAACTTGCCGACGCCCGCGATGCGGCCGAGGCGGCCAGCCGGGCGAAAAGCGTCTTCCTGGCCAACATGAGCCACGAACTGCGCACCCCGCTCAACGGCATCATCGGCATGACCGAACTGGCCCGGCGCCGCGCCACCGACCCGGTCCTGATCGGGCAACTCGACCAGAGTGCCAAGGCGACGCGGCACCTGCGAGCGATCATCAACGACATCCTCGACATCTCGCGCATCGAGGCCGACCGTCTGACGCTGGAGAACTACGATTTCAACCTCGCCGACGCCGTCGACGAAGCCGTTTTCCTGCATCAGCCGCGGGCACAGGCCAAGGGACTCGGGCTGTCGGTGGACATTGCGCCGGCCATCCCGGCATTTCTGTGCGGCGATGCCTTGCGCCTGAAGCAGACGCTGATCAACTTCATCGACAACGCGATCAAGTTCTCGGAACACGGCGACATCCGCATCCGGGTTTTCCCGGTTGCCGGCGAGGAAACGGGCAACGTTCTCCTGCTGCGCTTCGAGGTCAGCGATCAGGGTATTGGCCTGACGCCGGAACAGCAAGCGCGGCTGTTCCAGCCCTTCACCCAGGCCGACGACTCGACCACCCGCCGCTTCGGCGGCACCGGTCTCGGGCTGACCATCGCCACGCGAATCGCCCGGCTGATGGACGGCGACACGGGAGTGGTCAGCGAGCACGGCCAAGGCAGCACGTTCTGGTTCACCGCCCGGCTGGGCAAGCGCAGCAAGCCGGAACAAGCTCGCCAGACGGATCAGGGTGACACCGGCACCAACGACGGAGGATTCACGGCCCGCCACCGCATCCTCGTCGCCGAGGACGATGCTGTCAGCCAGGAGGTCATCCGGATGCTCCTCGAAGACGCCGGCCTGGAGGTACACATCGCCGGCAACGGCCACGAGGCGGTCGAACGCGCACGCGACGGCGGCTATGCGCTGATTCTGCTCGACGTGCAGATGCCGGTGATGGACGGTCTCGAAGCCTGCCGACACCTCCGCAAAGGGCAGGAAACCCGCCACCTGCCGATTCTGGCGATGACCGCCAACGCCTTCGCCGAGGATCGCGAACGCTGCCTCGCCGCCGGGATGAACGACCACATTGCCAAGCCGGTCGACCCCGAAGCGCTGATCGCCACGCTGCAGCGCTGGATCGAAAAGGAAACGCTGCCCGAGTAGTGGGTTCAGGCGATCGACGCGCCGAACAATATCCCGACGCCGAACGTCACCGCCGCCGCGACACCGCCGAACAGAACCTGGCGGAACGCCGAATAGGCGAAGCTGCGGCCGTTGAACAGCGAGGTCACCGCGCCGACAGCACCGAGCCCGAACAGGCTCAGACCGATGCTGGCGACGATACCGACCGAGTTTTCCAGCCAGAAGAACGGCGCGACCGGAAAAATCGCGCCCACGGCAAACAGCAGCAACGAGACACCGGCCGCACTCCACGGGTTGCCGCCGAGTTCCGCCGGATCGATGCCCAATTCCTCGCGCGCCAGCGTCTCCAGCGCAGTCTCGCGGTTTTCCATGACCTTCGTGGCGATCAGCCAGGCCTGTTCGCGCTCGATGCCCTTGGCCTGGTAGATCAGCGCCAGTTCCTTCTTCTCGGCTTCCGGCGTCTGTTCGAGTTCCTCCGCTTCCCGCTCGATCTGCGTGCGCGCCAGTTCACGGGCGTTAGCCACCGACAGCCACTCGCCGAGCGCCATCGACAGGGCGCCGGCGACGAGTCCGGCCATGCCCGTCAGCAAAACAGTGGCCGAGGCGGCCCCGGCGCCGGCAACACCCATGACCAGGCAGAAATTGGAAACCAGCCCGTCGTTAACGCCGAGCACCGCGGCACGCAGCTCGTTGCCTGATCCGCCGCGGTGCCAGTGCTCGGCCCCGGCGATATCGGCTCCATCGACCGGCCCGCCATGCCCGGCCGCAGCGCGAATTACCGTCGCATGGCCGTGTTCATCCGCGGACAACGCCGCGGCATCGGGCTGGTTCGCGTACTTGTTGCGATCGGCGTACTCGTTGGCTGCGACAACCGGCAAGACGAATCGCGGACCAAAGCGTCGCGCCAGACGGATCAGCACCCGAGCCTTCAGCGAAGGATTCTGGGGGAAATCTGCGATTCCGGCCGCCAGCAGTTTGTCGCGCCAGACCTCCGCGTGTTCGTCCTCCGCCTGCGCCAGTTGCAGGAACAGATCCTTGCGCGTCGGATCGCTCTCATAGCTGGACAACGCGGCATAGAGCGCCGCGCCGTCGAGCTCATCCTGCAGGTTGTCACGGTAGCGTCGAATCGAATTCAATTTTCATCTCCCTTATTGACGGAATTCTTGCCGGCGTCCTCCACAAACTGCCGGCGCAAACGGTTCAACCCCTGCCGGAACGCCTCGGCGTCACCGTGATCGAAGAACTTCGGATAGCGCTCATGCGCCGCCTTGATCCGGCGCGCATGCTTGATCGGACACCAGTACTGCTCGGTCCGCGACGCCACCTCGCGGGTGTAGGCCGCCACGCCGTTGCCGTACGAGCAATAGAAACAATTGAATTTCTCGATCAGGTTGAGATACGGCAAATCGCCGCGGTCGAACACCAGAAAATCCGAGCGCTTCACCTTGGGAATGCGATAGACCGGGAAGCAGATCGCCTGATAGACAGTAACGAACAGATCCATCAGCAGAAACGGAATCCAGCCGCTGTAGACGATCGGTGCGGTGAGGATGTCCAGCAGATTGCTGCGCGCCAGGAAGCGGAACAATCCGATCTTGTAGCGCTTTTGCTGGCGCAGGAATTCTTCGGCCAGTTCGGCCTGTTTTGTCAGCAGATCCTCGCGAGCCTTGCGGTATTCTTCCTCGACGTCTTCCTGCAACGCCTGGATACGCGCCAGCAGGTCGTTCAGATTGTTCTTGAGCATGACTCTTCCCGGTCGGCAATGACCGGAGTGTAAGTCATCGCCACCGGCGCGGATACCCGGGCACGACTACCGCAGGGCACTCGCATGAACGCCCTCCCCCGCTCCTTCAAGGGCTGGCAAATACACACTACCCGCCCGTCATTCCGGCTCCAAACGAACGATGCGTCCATTGGCCGTGTCGGTCAGGAGGTAGAGGAAGCCATCGGGGCCGTTCCTCACGTCGCGGATGCGCCCAAGCTGGTTTTCCAGCAGCCGCTCCTCGCGCACGATGCGGTGGCCGTCGAGTTCCAGCCGGACCAGCATCTGCCCGCGCAAGGCGCCGACGAACAGGCTGCCGCGCCACGCCGGAAACTTGTCGCCGGTGTAAAAGGCCATCCCCGCCGGCGCGATCGACGGCGTCCACTGCAGGAGCGGCTGAGCCATGCCGGCCTTTTCGCTGCCTTCGCCGATGCGCGTGCCGCTGACGTAATTCCGTCCGTAGGTGATCACCGGCCAGCCGTAATTGCCCCCGGCGCGGATGATGTTGATCTCGTCGCCGCCCTGCGGCCCGTGCTCGTGCGCCCACAGTTCGCCGGTTTGCGGATGCAGCGCGGCGCCCTGGATGTTGCGGTGGCCAAGCGTGAATTTCTCGGGCAGCGCGTTGGCGACGCCGACGAAGGGATTGTCCGCCGGCACGCGTCCGTCGTCGTGCAGGCGAATCACCGAGCCGGCGTGGTCGTCGAGTCGCTGCGCGCGCGCCATCTCTCCCCGGTCGCCGAGGGTAATGTAAAGGAAGCCCTTGCGGTCGAAGACGAGTCGCGAGCCGAAATGCTGGCCAGCCCATGTCCTCGGGCGCATCGAGAATAGCACCTCGACATCGCGCAGCGCATGGCCCTCCAGCCGCCCGCGTGCCAAGGTTGTTCCATAGCCGCCCTCGCCCCCCGCGGCGTAGGAAAGGTAGACCCAGCCGTTCGTCTCGAAGCCGGGATGCAGAACGACGTCGAGCAAGCCGCCCTGCCCCGTGGCCGCCGCGGTCGGCACGCCGGCAATGGGGCGCGGATCGAGCTTTCCGTCACGGCCGATCAGGCGCAGCCGCCCCGGCCGCTCGGTCACCAGCATCCGGCCGTCCGGCAGGAAGGCGAGGCCCCACGGATACTCCAGCCCTTCGCTGACGGTAACGACGCGAAACGGTGTGACCTGCCCACGCGACTCCTCCGGCCACAAGAGCAGGAAGCCGGCGAGCAAGAGAAGGATGATCAGGAAAATCCAGCGAACTCGGTTCATGGGCGTCGGACCCATGAACCGAGCGCCGGGTTCCGCCCGGCTCCTATTTCGCCGCGGCGTGAATCTCCGGAATCGTCGCCATCGTGTAGCCGGCCTTTTCCAGCCCCTCGCGCAGCGCCTTCGCCGTCGCCACCGCTTCGGCGTTGTCGCCATGCACGCAGATGCTTTGCGGATTGACCGGGATGCGCTTGCCGGTGATCGAAATCAGCGCCTGTTCCTCGACCATGCGCATGACGTGCGCGAGGCTGGCTTCGGCGCCATGCACCATCGCGCCGGGCTGGCTGCGCGGCACCAGGTTGCCGTCATCAAGGTAGGCGCGATCGGCGAAGACTTCCTCGACGATCGGCAGTCCCTGTTCGCGCCCGGCCAGGATCAGCTGCGAGGCCGCCGGAGCGAGCAAAATGAGTGCCGGATCGAGGCGCTTGACGGCGCGGGCGATGGCATCGGCGACCTTGCGCTCGGCGCAGGCGATGTTCGACAGCGCGCCGTGCGGCTTGACGTGAGTGACCCGCATCCCCTGGGCGCGGGCGCAGGCCTCAAGCGCGCCGATCTGGTAGAGCATCATCGCTTCCAGTTCGTCGAGCGGGATGTCCATGCGCCGCCGGCCAAAGCCCTGCAGATCGGGAAAACCGGGATGCGCGCCGATGCTGACGCCGTTGTCGCGGGCCAGCGCCGCCGTCCTGAGCATCACCGACGGATCACCGGCATGGTAACCGCAAGCCACGTTGGCCGACTTGACGATGCCGAGCATCGCGCCGTCGCTGCCCATTTTCCACGGGCCGAAACTCTCGCCGAGGTCAGCATTCAGATTAAGCAGTTTGGTCATGTCCTTCTCCTGTCAGATCGCCGCCCACGCGGCTTCGTCGTCAGTGCCGTCGACTGGCGCATCCAGCGCAATGGTCTCCGCCCAGGCGAGCCAACGGCTTTCGAGTTCCAGCAAGGCAGCCTTCGCTTCCGCGGCATCGACGGCGCGAAAACGGAGCGCATCGCCCGGCTTGCGTTGCGCGAGGCGCGGCAGGTCGGCCGAAATCACCGTGGCGATCTTCGGGTAGCCGCCGACCGTCTGGCAATCGGCCAGCAGGATGATCGGCTGGCCGTTGCCGGGCACCTGGATCACACCCGGTGTCACGCCGTCGGAAACGATGTCCGCCGCTTCCGGCGTCACGTGCTGGAGCGGCGGACCGTCGAGGCGCATGCCCATGCGGTCCATCTGCGGCGTCACCGTGTAGGCCGAGTTCAGGAATTCCTGCAGCGCTTCCGCGGTGAAATGCTCCTGCTGCGGGCCGAGGATGACGCGGATCGGACTCTCGTCGTAGCACCACGGTGTGGCATGCCGTTCGCCCTGCCGGGGATCGGCCGGCACGCCGCAAGGCAATGAATCTCCCTTGGCCAGCAGGCGGCCGTCGATGCCGCCGATCAGCGCGCGCTGGTACGTCGAGCGGCTGCCGAGTTGCACCGGCGTGGCAAAGCCGCCGCTGACCGCGATGTAGGCGACGCCGCCGCGCACCGTTCCGGTTTCCAGCACATCGCCGGGTTCGAGCGCAAGACTCCGCCAGGCCGGCGCATCCTCCTGGCGCCCGTCCGCCCGGCGCACCTTCGGCGCCATGTTGCCGACGACGGCCACGCGCACCGCCCCCTGCGTAACCCGCAACGCCGGCCCCATGACGCGCACTTCGATGCACGCCGCGTCCGTGGCATTGCCCGCCAGCGCATTGGCGCAGCGCGCCAGAATCCGGTCGAGACAGCCGGAAACGGTGATTCCCATGTGCCGGTAGCCGAAGCGGCCGGCATCCTGGATGCCGTTGCCGAGGCCAGGATGGGTGACTTCCAGCACGCTGCTCATGACCGATCTCCTTCGCCGGTCACCAACAGGCTGTTCCGGTCGAGCATACCGGCCTTCGCCGCGGCCTCCATCTCAAGGTAGGTGCCGCGATCGATGGCCCGCCAGCGCACGCGATCGCCGGAAGCCAGCAACGCGGGCACCGGGTCGGCCGCCGAGAACATCGGCACCGGGGTGCGCCCGAGCAGACGCCAGCCCCCCGGACTCTCCCAGGGATAAACCGCGCACATCTCGCCGGCGACGGCGAGCGAACGCTCCGGCACGGCTTTGCGCGGCGACGCCAGCCGCGGCATCTGCAATTCGGGCGGCAGGCCGCCCATGTACGGAAAGCCCGGCATGAAGCCGATCATGTAGACGCGGAATTCGGCCGCGGTGAGCCGGTCGATCACCGCCTCGCGCGTCATTCCCTTGATGTGTGCCAGTTCGGCGAGATCGGGCGCGAACTCGTCGTCGAAGCAGACGGGCAGGCACCATTGCCGCCCTACCGCCTGTTTGGCACCCGACGTCTGCGCCAGGTGCAGCAGCGCCTCGCCGAGACGTTGCCCGTCGCAGCGCAGCGGATCGAAATGCACGGTCAGCGAGCGGAAGGTCGGCACGACGTCGACGATGGCGCTGAAAAGCGCATCTTCCCTCGTCTGCTCGAGCGCCTCGGCCAGACCGAGCACGCGCGCATGCAGCGCCGGATCGATAACGTTGCCGAACTCGACGGTCCACGCGGTATCGCCCACCGGCAGCAGGCGGGCTGAAAGCATCCCGCCGGTTTCATTGCTGTTCAACTCACCCTCCCATGTGTTGCGGTAACCAGTTGGTGATGTCCGGGACGAAGTACATCAGCAGAACCATCACCAGCATCAGAACGAACATCGGAAATGCCTGTTTCGACAACCAGGAAATTTCCTTTTTGGTCATCCCCTGCAGCACGAACAGGTTGAAGCCGACCGGCGGGGTAATCTGCGCCATCTCGACCACGAGCACCACGAAGACGCCGAACCACAGCAGGTCGAAGCCGGCCCGCTCCACGGTCGGCAGCAGCACGCCCATGGTCAGCACGACCATCGAGATGCCATCCAGGAAGCAGCCGAGCACGATGAAGAACACCATCAGCGCGAAGATCAACGCCAGCGGCGGCAGATGCAGGCTGGTGATCCATTCGGCGAGATGCCGCGGCAGCCCGATATAGCCCATCGCCAGCGTCAGGAACGCCGCGCCGGCCAGGATCAACGCGATCATGCAGTAGAGCCGCGTCCCGCCGAGCAGGCTTTCGATGAAATTTTTCCAGGTCAGCGCCCCCTGGAACGCGGCGATGGCCATCGAACCGACGACGCCCAGTGCCGCAGCTTCGGTGGCCGTCGCGATGCCGGTGTAGATCGACCCCAGAACGGCGGTGATCAAGGTCACGACCGGAATCAGATGGCGCGACTCGTGCAGTTTCTGGCGGAAGGTCAATTCGCGGTCCGGCTGGGGAATCTGCTCGGGATGCATCAATGCCCAGACCATCGTATAAGCCATGAACAGCCCCGCCAGGATCAGCCCCGGGAACACCCCGGCGATGAACAGCTTGGCGATCGAGACGTTGGCCGTAACGCCATAGACGATCATGATGATCGACGGCGGAATGAGCAGTCCGAGCGTCCCGGCCCCGGCCAGCGTGCCGATGGCGATCGAGTCCGGATAGCCGCGCTTTTTCAGTTCCGGCAGGGCCATCTTGCCGATGGTCGCACACGTCGCGGCGGAGGAACCCGACACCGCGGCGAAGATCGTGCAACCGATGATGTTCGTATGCAGCAGACGCCCCGGAATCTTCTCCAGCCACGGCGCCAGCCCCTTGAACATGTCCTCCGACAATTTGGTGCGGAAGAGGATCTCGCCCATCCAGATGAACAGCGGCAGCGCCGTCAGCGTCCAGGACGATGACGATCCCCAGATCGTCATGACCATCGCGTCGCCAACCGGTCGCGAGGTGAACAACTGCATGCCGACCCAGGCCACGCCGGCCAGTGACAACCCGATCCAGACACCGCTGCCGAGAATGGCGAACAGGACGACGATGAGAAAGGCGGTAATGTAAAAATCCATGATTCGTCCCGTTGGGCTATTCGACGCGCGCCGGTTCGCCCTCTTTCGGCGCCTCGACGATTTTCCGTCCGGACACCAGATCGGCGAGATCCAGCGCGAACGCCAGGGTAAAGATGATCGTCCCGATCGCCATGCCCAGCTGCGGAATCCACAGCGGCGTGGCATCAAGGCCGGTCGAGATGTCGTTGAAGGCATACGACTGCATGACCAGGCGGATCGAGTACCACGCCAGCAGCGCCGCCACGCCCAGCGCGACGATATGGCAGAACACGTCCAGCCACTTCTTGGCCCCCGGCGGCAGATGGTTGATGATCAGCGTCACCCGGATATGCTCACCGCGGCGCAGCGTTGCAGCGAGCGCCAGAAAGGCCGACGCGGCCATGCAGTAGCCAGCGTAGGCATCGGCACCGGGAATTTCCAGTGCCGGGAAAATCCGCCCGAAAATGCTCGAAAGCACGGCCAGCAATGTTCCGATCATGAACACACCGGCAAGATAGCCTGTCGCATTGAACAGGCCGTTCAACAAGGAACGCATCGACTTCCCTCGGAAATGAAGCGGGCGACCGGTGGTCGCCCGCGGGTTGGTTTCAGGCCCGGATCGAAAACGACGTCACGACGTTTTCCGCTTTCGGTTGTCCGTTGTCCGCGGAATTACTTGCGGAAGGCGTCGATGATGGCCTGCCCTTCGGCCCCGGTCTGCGTCGTCCAGTCACCGATCATCGTCAAGCCGACCTTCTTGAAGTCTTCGCGCAGTTGCGCGGAACCGGCCTCGACCGTCATCCCGTTCTTGGCCAATTGTTCCTTGTACCAGTTGTTCTTCTCGGTGCTGGTCTTCCAGCCACGCTCCTCGGCCGCTGCAGCCGCCTTGAGGACGGCGTCCTGGGTCGGCTTGTCGAGCCGCGAGAACGCCTTCTGCGAAACGATGATCAGGTTCTTCGGCAGCCAGGCACTCACGTCATAGTAGTACTTGACCTGCTCCCAGACCTTGCTGTCGTAGCCGGTCGCACCGGAGGTCATGAATGCCTGCACCGCGCCGGTCGCCAGCGCCTGGGTCAGTTCGGCGGCCTGGATTGTCACCGGTTGCGCCCCGACGAGTTGTGCGATCCGGCTGGTGCCCGGGTTGTAGGCACGCCATTTGACGCCCTTCAGGTCAGCGGCAGAGTTCAGCGGCTTGGCGCTGTAGATGCCTTGCGGCGGCCACGGCACCGAGTACAGCACCTTCAAACCCTGCTTGGCCAGACGCGCTTCAGTCGCCGCCTTGGACACTTCCCAGAGCTTCTTCGACTCCGCGTACCCGGTCGCCAGGAACGGAATCGAGTCGACGCCGAACATCGGATCCTCGTTAGAGAAGCCGGAGATGATGATCTCGCCGATGTCGGCCTGCCCGCCCTGCACGGCGCGCTTGATCTCGTTGGCCTTGAACAGCGAACCGTTGTCGTGCACGGTGATCTTCAGCTTCCCGCCGGTCGCCTTGTCGACGTCGGCAGCGAACTGAACGATGTTTTCGGTGTGGAAATTATTGCCCGGATAGCCCGTCGGCATATCCCATTTCTGCTGGGCAAACGCGCTGGAACCGGCCAGCAGCGCCGTCGTGGCGGAACAAACGGCAACAAGCGTCTTCAACATAGAGTTCTCCATAACCAGGGTAACCAGAACCGGCCGGTCGGCGACCGACCGGGGCAAGAGTGAAACCGATCGCAAAATCAGGTGACACGAAAAGCAGTTCAGATACCGTGGGTCAAAAGCAGAACTCATCCCAGACCACGGGGCCTCAACGTTAATAAATCGTCAATGTATTGTCAATTTAAAACTCTTATAATGCCTCGCTGTCCCGCGCTTTTCACCCCCTCCCCCGTCACGGAATCGCCATGGATCTCACCCCCAAAAAACTCGAACCAGGCCAGAAGCGGCAGCGCATCGTTTCCTCTGCGCATCTCGTCTCGCCCAAGTCTCCTGAGCTCTCGGAGATCGAATTCGGCCTGATCATCGCCACCAACGCGTTCAACCGCTGGATGATCCGCTGCATGACCGCCGCCGGCGCCAAGGATCTGACGCCCACCGACGTGCTGGTCATGCACCACATCAACCACCGCGGAACCGAGAAGCGGCTGGCCGACATCTGCTTCGTGCTGAACATCGAGGACACCCACGTGGTGTCGTATTCCGTCAAGAAATTGATCGGAATGAAGTTCGTCGCCAGCACCAAGCGCGGCAAGGAAGTCTATCTGGGCGTCACCAAGGAAGGCGCCGCGCTGTGCGAACGCTACCGCGAGGTGCGCGAGTCCTGTCTGATGCCCGGATTCTCCGGCAAGGAAGAGGAAAACCAGCGCTTCGGCGAAGTGGCGCAACTGCTGCGCGCCCTGTCGGGCCGCTACGACCAAGCCGCCCGCGCCGCGTCGTCTTACTGAATGAAAGTTGCGGACAGGGCGTGTCGCCAGCGCCCTCGCCCGCACCTGCAGCGGGTCAGCGCCCGTGCAACACCAGCTTCGGCTGGAAATCAGCCAGGATCTTCTGCATCCCCTTGCGGCTGTTAAGGTTCAGGATGAGTGGCGAGCGGGTGTTCGCCGCGATTTTCCCGTCCTGTGCCTCATCACGATAAACAATGACAACCACGGCGGCATCCTCGGGCTGCGCCAGTTCCAGCAGGGAACAATCCTCGTCGCTGAGTTCGATCTGGTATTCGAGATCGAGCCGTTCCGGAAAAACCACGGGAAAGACGACAGATGAATCGTCTACGGATTGCAGCCAGAACACCGTCGGCTTGCCTTCCTCGTGGAACAGCTTGAAGCGGTGACACTGTTCGAAACCGGCCAGACCCTTCGGGAAATCGAAAAGCGTTTCCGGATCAACGTCAACGTCCTTCAACCCCAGACGCTCAATATCAATTTTCATGGACACTCCCTGACAAGGTATGGATGGACAGGCAGATGGCATTTAACTCCATCGACAAGGGAGCACGCAAGGCGTGGGGTCGCACTTGACTGCATGCGCTTGAATTTTCCGCTCCGATTGCGCATAGTTCGCCCTTTTTTCCTCGTCCCTGATCGCTGATGGCTTCCTCCGCAGAACTCCGCATCACCCAGAAGATCGCCGAAGAAATCGGCAGCACCCTACATCAGGTCGTCGCGGCCGTCGGCCTGCTCGACGAAGGCGCCACGGTGCCGTTCGTTGCCCGTTACCGCAAGGAAGTGACCGGCGGCCTCGACGACACGCAGTTGCGCACGCTCGACGAGCGCCTGACCTACCTGCGCGAACTCGAAGATCGCCGCGCCGCGATCCTCGCCTCGATCGACGAACAGGGCAAACTGACGCCGGAACTCGCCGCGCAGATCAACGATGCGGAAACCAAGCAAAGCCTCGAAGACCTCTACTTGCCGTACAAGCCCAAGCGCCGTACCAAAGCGCAGATCGCCCGCGAGGCCGGCCTCACACCGCTCGCCGAGGCGCTGCTCGCTGATCCGACGCTGAAACCGGAGGACGAAGCCGCGAAGTTCATCAACGCCGAAGCCGGCTTTGCGGATACAAAGGCCGTGCTCGACGGTGCCCGCCAGATCCTCATGGAGCAGTTCTCCGAAGACGCCGCGCTGCTCGGAAAATTGCGCGAATACCTCGACGAACACGGCGTCGTCAAATCGACCGTTGTCGAAGGCAAGGAAACCGACGGGGCCAAGTTCCGCGACTATTTCGACTATTCCGAGCCGGTCAACACCGTGCCGTCGCACCGCGCGCTCGCTCTTTTCCGCGGGCGCAACGAAGGCGCGCTGCAAGTCTCGTTAGTCCTGGATTCGGAGTTGGACGAAGCCAACAAGCCAGTCGGCCACAACCCTTGCGAAGCGCGCATCGCTAGGCATTTCGGCATCGCCGATCAGGGCCGCGCCGCGGATAAGTGGCTGGCCGACACAGTACGCTGGACGTGGCGCATCAAGGTCTTCATGCACCTCGAACTCGATCTGATGAACGCCCTGCGCGAGCGCGCCGAGGAAGAAGCGATCCGCGTCTTCGGCACCAACCTGCACGATCTGCTGCTCGCCGCGCCGGCCGGCCAGCGGGCGACGATGGGCCTTGACCCCGGCATCCGCACCGGGGTCAAGGTCGCTGTCGTCGACGCCACCGGCAAGCTGCTCGACACCGCCACCATCTACCCGCACGAACCGCGCCGCGACTGGGACGGTTCGCTGCACACGCTGGCCGTGCTGGCCAGGAAGCACAACGTCGATCTGATCAGCATCGGCAACGGCACCGCCTCGCGCGAAACCGACAAACTCGCCGCCGATCTGATAAGGAAATTGGGGACAGACCCCAATTTTCACCCAGTTTCCTTGACCAAGATCGTCGTTTCCGAAGCCGGCGCCTCGGTCTATTCCGCCTCCGAGTACGCCGCGCGCGAATTCCCGGAACTGGATGTGAGCCTGCGCGGTGCCGTGTCGATCGCCCGGCGCCTGCAGGACCCGCTCGCCGAACTCGTGAAGATCGACCCGAAGTCGATCGGCGTCGGCCAGTACCAGCACGACGTCAGCCAGACCAAGCTGGCGCGCGCGCTCGACGCCGTCGTCGAGGACTGCGTGAACGCCGTCGGCGTCGATGTGAATACGGCCTCCGCGCCGCTGCTCACCCGCGTTTCGGGCCTCAACAGCACGCTCGCCGCCAACATCGTCAGCTACCGCGACAAGAACGGTGCCTTCCCGAACCGCAAGGCGCTGCTCGACGTTCCCCGCCTCGGCGAGAAGACTTTCGAGCAGGCCGCCGGCTTCCTGCGCATCACCGGCGGCGACAACCCGCTCGACGCCTCTGCCGTCCACCCGGAAGCCTATCCGCTGGTCGAGCGCATCCTCGCCGACATCAAGAAGGGCATCAAGGACGTGATCGGCGACTCACGCCTCGTCAAATCGCTGCAGCCGGCCAAGTACACCGACGAGAAATTCGGCCTGCCGACCGTGCAGGACATCCTCAAGGAACTGGAAAAGCCGGGCCGCGATCCCCGCCCCGAGTTCAAGACCGCCGTGTTCAAGGACGGCATCGAGGAGGTCAAGGATCTGCAGCCGGGGATGATTCTCGAAGGCGTCGTCACCAACGTTGCCAACTTCGGCGCCTTCGTCGATATCGGCGTGCACCAGGACGGCCTGGTGCATATCTCGGCGCTATCCAACAAATTTGTGAAAGACCCGCACGAAGTCGTCAAGGCCGGCGACGTGGTGCGCGTCAAGGTGGTCGAGGTCGACCTGGCCCGCCAGCGCATCGCCCTGACCATGCGCCTGACCGACGATGCCACGCCCGCCGGCATGAAGAAAGGCAACGTGCCGCTGAGCAACAAGGCCAAACAGCAACAGGCGCGACAACCCGAAACGCAAGGCGCGATGGCGGCGGCGTTCGCCAAGCTCCGCCGCTGACCCTGGAGGGGAAAATGACCGCACGCTACTACCTGCTGCTGGGTTCACCCGAGCCTGTCGCCTGGACGGTGGACGTCGCCAGCGAAAGCGAAATCATCGCCCGGGCCGAGGAGGAATGCCGCCTCAGCGGCGAAGACCTCGAATTCCTCGCCGGCTTCGAACTGATCGGCACCGGCAAGCGTGCCGGGAGCATCGGCGTACACGCGCTGGGCTGGTCGCGCGACTGGATGCCCGGAGAGAAACTCAGGACATCGCTGCTGAAACTCGGTGACGAAGGACGCACCTGCAAGGCCTTCGATGCGGCCGACCCAGCGCAGGTCAGGGATTTTCTCGAGCAGGCGGAAGCCGTGGGGCTACGCGCCGACGCCAGGGCACTGGCGAAGTTTTCCGTGGTTTAGCCGGCAATCCAGCCGACGACCGATCGCAGCCGCCTGCGCAGACTGGTTGCGCAACTGTCCATAGCCGGGGACGACAAACTGGCTACAAGCGGCTTTCCATTTCCAGCGCGCCGTCGAAATCGAAATCATCGACTTTCGACGCGAGCTGTTCATAAGCGCCCCCCCAGGCAGAGCGAAGCAGTGCTGCGTTCTGCTTCAGCGTTTCATGGCTCATTGGATCGGCGCTCTGCAGTTGTTGCCGCAGCGTTGCACGCACTTCGCCCAACCGGGACGGATCGCCCTGCTCCACGACCGACACATCGACCTCCTTTTCACGGGGGAGACGTGCGTCGATCGCCGCTATCAGCTTCGAAAGATTTGGAGCCAGCCGCGCCAGGACCGTTGCCCCCTCTGCTTCCCAGCCCGCGGCATGCCTCGTTGCCAGCGACTCAAGTTGCTCCGCATAGCCGCTCAACTTTCCGGCGCCGAGTTGCGCGGCAACCCCGCGCAATCCATGCGCGATCAAGCCGACGTTCTCCCAGTCGGCGGCGACCAGGGCATCGCCGACCCGCTTCGGGAAGGTCTCATGGCGGACGGCGAATTTCCGCAATGCATGCCGGTAGGCAGCGGCATTCCCCATGAACAAGCGTAGGCCGGTCGTCGGATCGAGACCTTCGATCCCGGCAAGGCGGTCGACATCCGCGTTGCCCGGGGCAGCGACCGCCGCCTGGGTGGGAGAAACGGCCTCTTTGTGTGCCGCTGCTGGACGCGGCTTTACCCAGCGCAGCAGTTTTTGCAGCAGTTCCTCCGGATCGATCGGTTTGGGAAGGTGGTCGTTCATCCCGGCCTGCAGGCAGCGCTCGCGGTCGCCGGGCATGACATTGGCGGTCATCGCAACGATGGGGAGGTTTGCGTAGCGGGGCATTTTCCGGATCGCGCGTGTTGCCGTCACGCCGTCCATCACCGGCATTTGCATGTCCATGAACACGATGTCGTAAGCCGTACCGCGCGCATCCTCGAGCATCTCCAGGGCGATTTGACCATTCCCGGCAATATCCGCCTGCAAGCCGAACTGACCCAGCAACTCCGAAGCGACATCCTGATTGATCTCGTTGTCTTCGACCAGCAAGGCACGCGCACCGGCAACGGCGGACGCCTCCGTCCCCCGTAGCGGGGATTCGATTTCGGGCAACTGCGTCGTCGCGCTATCGCCCGGCACCGCACCGAGAGTCCGCATCAGCGCATCGAACAGCTGCGACGGCGACACGGGCTTCACCAGCAATTCGGCGATGCCGACTTCACCGGCCGCAGGCGATACCTCATCGCGACCGTACGAGGTGATCATGATCAGCGGCGGAAGACGCCCGGCCATCACCTTCCTGAGCTCCTGCGCCGTTGCGATTCCATCCATGACCGGCATCTTCCAGTCGAGACAAACCACGTCATAGGGAACGCCGACCGCCGCCGCGCGCAGCACCTCGGCGACCGCGTCACGCCCCGACGCAACGGATACGGCGACAAAGCTCATCGAATGCAACATCCCGCAGATCACTTCCCGGGCCTGTTGATTGTCATCGACGACCAGCACGCGACGGCCATGGAGATCCGGGGGAAGCAACGGCCGGCTCACCGTCCTCGTACCCCGCCCCAACGGCAGCACAAGCCAGAACACGGAGCCTTGGCCGAGGGAGCTGTCCACACCGACCTCGCCGCCCATCAAGCTGGCGAGCCGCCGGGAAATGGCCAGCCCGAGGCCGGTCCCGCCGTATTTCCGCGTCGTCGACGCATCCCCTTGCTCGAAGCTCTCGAACAAGCGTCTGCACTGCTCCTCGTCGATGCCAATCCCGGTGTCGCTGACGGAAAACCGGAGCACGACCTCTTCCGCCGACGCCTCGACGACGCTGACGCCGAGGGTGACCTCGCCGGATTCGGTGAACTTCACCGCGTTGTTGGCGTAATTGATGAGCACCTGTCCGATGCGCAGCGGATCGCCCAGCAAATACGGCGGCACGTTCTCATCAACCCTGACGATCAGCTCCAGCCCCTTGTCCTCGGCCCGGCCACCGATCACCCCGACAACATTGTCGAGTACCTGCGCCAGGTCGAACTCGACACGCTCCACACCCATCTTGCCGGCTTCGATCTTCGACAGATCGAGGATGTCGTTGATTACGCCCAGTAGGTGCTGCCCGGACAACCGGATCTTGGCCAGATAGTCGCGCTGGCGCGGCGACAGCTCGGTATTCATGGCCAGGTGCGCCATGCCGAGAATCGCATTCATCGGCGTCCTGATCTCGTGGCTCATGTTGGCCAGGAACTCCGACTTCGTCCGGGCCGCCGCCTCGGCCAGCGCCCGCGCGCGACGGATTTCGTCCATCGCTGCGCGTTCGACGGTGATGTCCTCAAGCATTCCGACAACACCCTTGCTCATATCGTCGGCATCAATGGCGCGGGCCGACAGCCTGACCCAGAAGGTGCTGCCGTCCTGACGCCGACACAGCAGTTCTCTGATGTAACTCTCGTTGCGGCTGAGCGTGGAATAGATCGCCTGGCCGGCCGCCGCCCAGTCGGCGGGGTCGGCGTAGAGGCAGCGGGTCGGCTGGCCGTTGAGTTCGCCGGGCATGTAACCCGTCAGTTCCTCGAGACGGCGGTTGCAATGCTCGATCACCCTGTTGCGAATCAGCATGATGCCGGCACTGGCCGCGTCGAAAATCGCCTGCTGTCTCGCCAGGGACTGTTTCAGCACTTCGGCCGCCTCGCGTTCGTCGGAAATATCGTCGATGATCACCACCAGGCCGTCGTCGAGACGATCCGGATTGATCGCCCGGCTGGACACGCGACACCAGACGCCCTCGCCGTCCTTGCACCGGAAACGCATTTCGCGAACGTCGATTTCGCCCCGCCGCATGCGCGGATATATCTCGCAACCGATCTCGTCGTAACTTGCCTCGTCGAAATACCAGATTCGGGTCGGCTGACCCAACTGCGCCCCCGGCGCGTAGCCGAGCATCTCGTCAAAGCGGCGATTGCACTGAACGATTGTCCGCTCCCGCAACAGGACGATCCCGGCGCTGGCCGCCTCGAAAAGCGCGCTCATCTCCTGCAGGGCTCCGTCGAGTTCCGCCGTACGGCGTTCCACGAGTTGCTCGAGGTGAATGCGGTGCTGCTCGAGCTCTTCGGCCATGCGTTTCTTTTCGGTGATGTCCTCCTTGATTGCCAGGTAGTGGGTAATACGGCCATCCGGCTGGCGGACCGGAGCGATCGTGGCGAACTCCACGTAGTCGCTGCCGTCCTTGCGCCGGTTGATCAATTCGCCGCACCAGACGTCGCCGCGCGACAGGCTGGCCCACATCGAGTCGAAGGTTTCCTTCGGCGTTCTTCCAGAGTGGAGAACGCGCGGGTTCTGCCCGATCACCTCATCCTTCGTGTAGCCGGTATTGCGCAGAAATGCCGAATTCACGTATTCGATTTCGGCATCCAGGTTGGTAATGACGATACTCTCCGGACTTTGCTCGACGGCCAGATAGAGTTTGCGCAGTTGCTCCTCGTGCTGCTTGCGGGCGGTGATGTCCTCCTTCACCGCGACATAGTGGGTGATCTGACCGTCGTGCTGGCGCAGCGGCGCGATGATCGCCGATTCGATCTGCTCCTCGCCGTCGCGCGTCCGGTTGATGAACTCGCCTTTCCAGGGCTCGCCACGCAGCAGCGTTTGCCACATCGCGTCGTAGGTCGCCTTTGGCGTTTTTCCCGACTTGAGCAGACGCGGGTTCTGCCCGAGAACGCTCTCACGCGGATAACCGGTCGCCCGGGAAAACGCCGCATTGACGTATTCGATGCGGCAATCCAGATCGGTAATGATCACCGGGTTCGGACTCTGCTCGACAGCCAGCGACAGCTTGCGCAATTCGGACTGCGCCTGTTTTTCCGCCGTGATATCACGCCAGATGGCAACGAAATACTCTTTTCCGCCCTGCCTCACCGGGCGCACGCCAACCCGCGCATCGATCAGGCAGCCATCCTTCCGCCGATGGCGCGCCTCGAACACTGCGCCCCCCGATGCGATTATTTCTGCGGTTACGGTCTGGAGTTGTGCGTCGGTCATGTCCGCCTGGAAGTCGGATACCGTCTGCAGCAACCGTTCCTCCCGCGAATAGCCCAGCAGCCGGCAACTGGCTTCGTTGACCTCGATCATGCGCAGTGTCCGGGCATCCGCCAACTCCATTGCATCCGGCGCCTGATTGAAGATCGCCTGAATCAGTGCATGCTTGTCCTCCGCCAAGGACACCGCCTCCCGATGCGCGATCACCCCGCTCAGCCGGACGGCAATGGCGTCGATGAGGTCGATTTCCTCGGCCAGAAACGGTGCCCCGGTAACGTCACCGGGGAGTTGCGAATAGCACACGCCGACGCGGGCCGCCTGCCCGCCGATGCCCGTGAAGCTCGCCCAAAGCTGAACCCCGTTCGGCGCCGGGCCATAATGGGTGTCGCCGCATTCGATGATGCCGGAACACCGCTCCGGGAACCGCATTGCCTTGGGAAGGCGCTTGGCAACCAGGCGGAACATCTGCGCCGTATCGATATCGTCGCGTTCGGTGATCCGGAACACGTCGTACAGGCACGACAACTCTTTCATGCGCTCGCGCAGGTCGGCCTCTTTCGCCAGCAGCGTGCGCCGCTGCTCGTCGAGTTGAGCGACCGTTGCCGAGAACGCCTCGCCCAGCTCGCGAACCTCGCCGAAACCGCCGGCCGAGAAGGAGAAATCACCGCCCTCGCGCAAACGCTTGCTCGCGTCGGTCAACTGCCGCAACGGGCGCACCAGGGAGACGAACACCCAGAGCGCCAGCGAAACGGCGAACGCCAGGAGAATGGCAAGCAGCGGCAGCTGATCGACGAAATGCCGGTGCTGGTAGGCTGCCAGCGCGTCACCGAAATCCATCGCCACGAACACCGCGCCTTGTTCCCGCGCCCCCGCGCGAGACGACGGGAAGGTGAACGGCACAAGAACATCGACGTAGGGTAATCCGGCATCACCGGAATGACTCTCCGCACGCTTCGATGTTGTTTCGCTGAACCGCTCTGGCTTGATGGTTGTCAGGCGCTCGTCGAAGCGGCTGCCTTTCCAGCCGCTATCGTGCGCGAGCACGATGCGTCCGGCCGGATCGAGGAGAACGACGGCGGTGGCGCCTGTCAGACGGGTGCTGAGCATCAGGTCCTCTTCAAGCGGGCCGGGGCGCTCAACCAGATCGACCTCCGCTTTTTTCGCCAGTCGTGACGCCAGCCGCGATGCCTGCGCACTGACCTGACGGAACATGTCGTCCCGATCCTGGATCAGCGTGTGGTGGAGCAACGCCCACAACAGGGCAGCAAAGGCCACGAAGACCACGATCGGCACGAAAACCAGGATCGAAATTCGCTTCTTCATGCTCCGGCATCTTTCCTGACTGTGAGGAGGTTACCGCGATCGATGAGGTCGTTCAGAACCTCGCCAGACCACCGGTTCACGCCGCAGAAGACTCGACAGCGGACTCGGCAGCGGCTTCGTTCCGGATATCCAGGCGCACGACGGGCAGCATAACGCGGAATGTTGTCCCCCTGCCAGACTCGCTGTCGACCTCGATCCGTCCGCCGTGCCGCTGGATGATCCCGTAGGAGAGCGACAATCCCAGCCCGGTGCCTTTGCCCACGGGTTTTGTCGTGTAAAAGGGATCGAAGATCCGCGGCAAGGCCGATGGCTCGATCCCGCAGCCCGTGTCGGCGATCTCGACACAGACCGCCTCGCCTTCCCGGCGGGTGCGCACGGTGATGGTTCCCTGCGCGTTTTCCGGCATCGCCTGCGCGGCATTGACCAGAATGTTCAGGAAGACCTGGTTGATTTGCGAAGGAATGCATTCGACCTCGGGAATCGCCCCGTATTCCTTGAGAACCACGGCCTTGTACTTGATTTCGTTGGTGGCGATGTTCAGCGTCGAATCGAGGCATTCGTGCAGGTCAGCCAGCATCCACAGCTCGTTCGGATCGACGTGGGCGAAGCACTTGAGGTCCTGGACGATCCGGCAGACACGCGCGAGTCCTTCAAGCGACTCTTCGATAAGGAGCGGCGCGTCATCACGGAGGTAGTCCAACTCCAGCTCGGTGCGCAACTGCATCAGCCTGGCATCGACCTGCGGATCGCGCGCCGATTCGCAGCACGCCGACTCGTAGGCGCGCATCATGCGCAGGATGTCCTTGACGTAGCCTTTCAGCGTGCCCAGATTGGCATTCACGAAGCCGACGGGATTGTTGATTTCGTGCGCCACCCCCGCCGCCAGTTGGCCGATCGCCGCCAGTTTCTCGGAATGCAGCAGCTGATCCCGCAACTCGCTTACCTGCTGGTTGGCGCTTTCCAACGCATTGGTCCGGCTGACGACCTGGTCGGCGAGCCGGTCCTGGCATTTCTTCAGTTTCAGCAGGTTGTGGATGCGCGCCTGCAGTTCGGCGCGCGCGACGGGCTTGGTCAGGAATTCCTCGGCACCGTTGTTCAACGCCGTCAGACGCGAGTCGCTGTCACCCAGCGCCGTGAGCATGATGATCGGGACACTGGCCGTGCGCTCCTCCGACTTGAGAATCTCGGCCACGTCGAAACCGCTGATCCCGGGCATCATCACGTCGAGGAGGATCAGATCGGGCAAGCGCCGGTCGATCAGCTCCAAAGCCTCTTCACCACTGGCCGCCGTCAGCAGCTCGTAGCCCTCGCTCGCCAGCTGGGCAACCATGACGTTGCGGTTGTTAACTTCGTCATCGACAACCAGGATGGTCGCCTTTCCCCCTGCCATGATGGATGCTCCTCTCACTCCAGCGTTTTGCGTTGCAGACTCCAGCCGTTGAAATAGGCCCGCACGACGGCGAGCAGATCGGGAATCGGCACCGGTTTGTGAAACAGCACCACGCCTTCCGGCAAGCCGCCCTTCTCCAGGATCTCCTCGTCACTCATCGCTGTCACTACGATGACCTGCATCGGCCTGACCAACGGACTGGACGTCAGGGTGGACAGCAGGTGGAATCCGTCGACGCCCGGCATCATCAGATCGGTGATCAGGATTTGCGGCTGCCGCTCGCCGATCTTGATCAACCCTTCGACACCGTTGTAGGCCGTGCGCACGCTGATTTCCTTGGAAACGCCGGCGACCTTAGCCTGGAGAATCTGCCGCTGGATGCGCTCGTCCTCGACAATCAGGACGTCGAAGATCGGCGCGCCGCCACCACATTCCTTTTCACGCGCACGCAACTCGGCGTTGACCGATTCGCTCAGGATGCGCCGATGCCCGCCTGGCGTTTTCCACGCCCGCAAGCGCCCCTGTTCCACCCACAACTGGGCAGTACGGACGCAGATTCCCAGAGCCTCGGCGGCTTCCCGGGTCGAACACGATTGATCATTCATGGCTGTTCTGTAATTAGATATTTATCGTTTTTTTCAAATATATCGTTTTTTTCAAATATATCGTTTTTAACGCTAAAATCAAGTGCAGTACTAATTTTACGAGTTATCGGCCGAGTCCAGAAGCCAGTTCGAAAAGGAAATCCCATGACACGCATGCCTTGTTTTTTCGCTGCACTGTCCGCCCTCCTGCTTTTCGGCTGCGGACAACAGGAACCGCTGAAGATCGGCTTCATCGGCGGTCTCTCGGACCGCAATTCCGACAACGGCCAATCCGGGCTCAACGGCACCACCCTCGCCGTCGAGCAGTTCAACCGGAGCGGCGGCGTCGACGGCCGTTTGGTCGAACTGATCGCACGGGACGATGCGCAGGCCCCGGAAACGGCGGAGAAAGCGGCGAAAGAGCTGGTCGACGCGAAGGTCGAGGCGGTGATCGGCCCCTTCACCAGTGGCATGGCCGAAGTGATTGTCCCGATCACCGGCCAGGCAGGCATCTTCCAGATCAGCCCGACGATCACGTCGATGGCCTTCTACGGCAAGGACGACAACCTCTTCCGCATCAACCGCACGACGCGCGACAACGCCCAGGAGTACGCAAAGGTGATGGTCGGTCTTGGCCAGCGCAACATCGCCGTGGCCTACGACCTGCGCAACCGCAACTTCACTGAATCGTGGCTGAACGAATTCCGTACGGCAATCGCCGCCGAAAAAGCCACCATCGCTGCCGCCGTCCCCTACGAATCGGCGGCCGACACCGACTTTGCGAAAATTGTCGGAGAGATGCTCGCCGCAAAACCGGACAGCCTGTTCTTCATCTCCGGCGCGCTCGACGTGGCGCGTTTTGCCCAGGCCGCGCGCAGACAGGCCCCGGCCTTGCCGATCGGCGCGGCGGAGTGGGCGGCAACGGAGCAGTTGATCGATCTTGGAGGCGAGTTCGTCGAAGGACTGCTGATCGTGCAGAACTACGACCGCGAGGATCAGTCGGGACGCTACCGCGACTTCGCCGAAGCCTATTTCAAACGCTTCCAGCGCCCGCCCGGGTACAGCTCGGTCTCCGCGCACGATGCGGCAACCGTCGTGCTGACCGCGCTCAAACAGCGCAAGCGCGGCGAAACCCTCAAGGACGCTGCGCTCCGCGCCGGGCCGTACCAGGGACTGCAGCAGGAGATCGCTTTCGACAAGAACGGAGATACCCGGCGACGGGTGTTTTTCCGGGTCATTCGCATGGGCAGCTACGCCAAGCCGGAATGAGCGGCACCGTTGGCCACTCGACAACGCGACGACAGATGATGCGTACTGCGACAAACCTGGCGAGATGGCGGGCGTGGTGGACGCATTCGCTGCGCACGCGGCTGGTTACCCTGAGCCTGGTGCCGCTGCTGATCGCCTTTCCGCTGATCATGGCCGCGTTGATCGCCGTCGGCGGCTCGAGTTTCGACCGCGCGCTGGCGTCGAACGCGCTCGGCAAGGTGGAAGGCGTACGCACCTACCTCGACCAGATCAAGGCCCGTTCGCTCGATACCATCAAACAGCAGGCCGGCTCGGACCGCTTGACCCGCGCCCTCACCGGACACACCGCAAACATCGCGCCGAAAACCGAGCTGGCCGACGCGCTCGCCGGATTGGCACGCGAAAACCAGTTCGATTTTCTCCTGATCGCCAGCCACGACGGGAAGATCATCGCCGCCAGCACGAATGCCGAAGCCGGCCAGCCGGTCCCGGATACCTTCGTCACCCGGCAAGCCCGGACCGGGGTCGCCACGGTCGAATACGAGACCTTGAGCGCCGCGCAACTGACCTTGATTTCGCGAACGCTCGGCCAAAGAGCACAGCTTGAAATGCAGGGCGACAAGGCCGGCATGCGCCGCGCCCTGCTGATCAACTTCGCCGTGCACTTCCCTTTGTCGAGCAAACATCCCGACGCCATCCTCTTCGGCGGCATCCTGCTCAATCGCAACCTGGGCCTGATCGACCACATCCGCGACATCGTTTTCCCGGTCAATCCGCAGATCGGCAGCGTCGCCGGCTCGACCTCGATTCTCCTGGACGATGTCCGCATCGCCACCAACCTCGTTCTTCCGGACGGGAACCGCGCCATCGGCACGCGCGCCAGCACGGAGGTGGTCAACGAGGTGCTGCAGGGCGGAAAAACCTGGGCCCGACGCGCGCAGGTGCTCGACAGCTGGCAGATTTCGGGCTACCAGACCCTCCGCGACGGCGAGGGGCGCACGCTGGGAATGATCTACGCCGGTTTCCCCGAGGCGCCCTACACGCGCGAAAAGCGGCTGCTGCTCGGCAGCGTCGCCGCCCTGCTGGCGCTCTCGATGCTGGCGCTGACTGCGCTGCACCTGTGGAGCGCGCGGCAGCTGACCACCCGGCTCTCCAGTATCGCGCAAGGCATGGCCGCGCTGCGGCGGGGCGATCGCTCGATCCGCGTCGGCAAGGACCGCCAGGGCGACGAGATCGGGCGACTGGCCGGCCATTTCGACGAGCTGATCGTTGCCCTCGCCGCGCAGGAGGAAGCCCAGCGCCAGACGGAAGCGCAGATCGCCGCCGAAGCCTCGCGCCGGCGCGCGTTGTTCGAACACATGCATGACGGCGTGGTGGTGCTCAACGATGACGGCAGCGTCTTCGAATCGAACAGCCAGTTCGCCGCCATGCTCGGCTATTCCACCGAGGAAATTCGCCGCCTGCACTTCGCCGACTGGGAAGCGAGATACAACCGCGAGCAGCTCATGGAACTAGTCAGGAACGTTTCCTCCGCCGGTCAATTCTTCGAGACCGTGCAAAAACGCAAGGACGGCAGCCTGTTCGATGCGGAGGTCAGCGCAACGCGCATCGAATGGGGTGGCCGTTACTACGTTCTGTGCATCGCGCGCGACATCACCGAGCGCCTGCGCCTGGCCGCCGAACTCGAACGGCACCGTGACCACCTGCGCGAGCTGGTCGACGCGCGCACCCGCGATCTGGCCGCCGCACTCGAAGAGGCAAAGAGCGCCAACCGGGCAAAAAGCGATTTCCTTGCCAACATGAGCCACGAGATCCGCACGCCGATGAACGGCATTCTCGGCATGACCGAGGTCCTGCTCGACTCGCCGCTTTCCGAGGAGCAACGCGAGTATCTGGGGATCGTCAAGACGTCCGGCGACAATCTGCTGACCATCATCAACGACATCCTCGACTTCTCCAAGATCGAGGCCGGCCGGCTCGAAATCGAGCACATCCCGTTCGATCCGCGCAAGACAGTGGCATCGATCGTCTCCTCGATGCAAACACAGGCGCAGGCCAAGTCACTTCGACTTGATCTCGATGTCGACACCTCCGTGCCGCCCGCGGCATACGGCGACCCGGTGCGTTTCGGGCAGGTCGTCACCAACCTGCTCGGCAATGCCATCAAGTTCACGGAACGGGGTAGAGTGCGCGTCCGCCTGACGAATCTCGCCCCCGTCAACCAGAACACAGCCTGCCTGGAAGTCGCCGTCAGCGATACCGGCATCGGCATTCCCCCCGCCAAGCTCGAGCGCATCTTCGAGGCCTTCGTGCAATCGGATTCGTCAGTCACCCGTCAGTTCGGTGGCACCGGCCTCGGCCTGAGCATTTCGCGCCAACTGGCGGCACGCATGGGGGGCTCGCTCCGGGCCGAAAGCGAACCGGGGAAAGGCAGCACCTTCCGCCTCACCCTTCCCTGTGCGGTCGCCGCCCCGAACGCCATGCCGACCGTGAGCCAGAGACGCCACGAAGCCCCCGCCCCGACGCCCGGCCGCCGCATCCTCATCGTCGAGGACAACAAGGTCAATCAACGGCTGCTGGCCGCCATCCTGAAGAAGCTGGGGCAGCGGGTGACGGTTGCCGGCTCCGGCCAGGAAGCACTCGACCTGCTCGGATCGGAGTCTTTCGACATCGTCCTGATGGATATCCAGATGCCGGAAATGGATGGCGTTGAAACCACGCGGCAAATCCGCGCACGCGAATCGGGCTTGTCGCGGCACCTGCCGATCATCGCGGTCACCGCCCACGCCATGGCCGGCGACCGCGAGCGCTACCTGGCGGCCGGCATGGATGACTATCTGACCAAGCCGATCCGGCGCGGCGAATTGATCGCGGCCATTGCGCGCCTCTACGATGCGAACGACACCCCTGTCGCGCAAACCGCCAGAACGCTTCCCGCATAGCTCTTTGACACGGAGGTATTGACGATGAAAATCCTTCTGGTCGACGATTCTCTTTCCGCCGCTGCCGTGTTCGCCATGCGTCTCGGCGAGATCGGCCACGAGGTCGTTGCCGCCGAGAATGGCGCCATCGCGGTGGAAAAATTCCGGACAGAAGCGCCGGATCTAGTACTGATGGACATCGAGATGCCGGTGATGAACGGCTTCGAGGCAACCAACCGCATTCGCCAGGTCGAGTTATCGCAGCGATGGGCATGGACGCCGATCGTTTTCCTGACCTCGGTCGATACGCCCGAGAACTTCGTCACCTCCATCGACGCCGGCGGCGACGACTTGATTCCGAAGAACGTGCCGGAACCGGTATTGCGCGCCAAGCTCAAGGCGATGGCCCGCGTCGCCGGGTTACGCCGGGAACTGATCGCCGCCAACCGGCAGATGGAGGACGATATTCGCGCCCGGAAGGCGGCGGAATCCGAACTCTCGTGCCGGCTTGTCGAGCTCACCGAACTCAACCAGACCCTGTCGAACATGCATCCGCACCGGCGCGCGCGACGATGCAGTATGGGTGGAAATCAGCGACAACGGCTGCGGTATCGCGGAAGACATCCGGGCAAGGATATTCGATCCTTTCTTCACCACGCGGCCCGTGGGCCAGGGAGCCGGACTCGGTCTGGCGCTCTCCTACGGCATCGTCCAGAGCCACGACGGACGCATCGAAATGGAAAGCGAAACGGGGGGCGGCACCTGCTTCCGCCTGGTCCTGCCGATGCGCCGCACCGGGACAACACACGCAAAACTCGGCTATGCTTGCGCAATCAAAACGCAGGTTCGAGCACGGGAAACAAACGACAGGTAACCACGGAGAAATTGCAATGCCGGTATCCGTCCTGGTGGTCGATGATTCACCGATCGCCCGAAAAATGCTGATCAAGGCCCTGCCGCCGGACTGGGACATCGAGATCACGCAGGCCGCCAACGGCATAGAGGCGCTCGCCGCCTATCGTGCCGGTCGCGTCGACGTGATGTTCCTCGACCTGACCATGCCCGACATGGACGGTTACCAGGTGCTCGAAACGCTGCGCAAGGAAGACCTGAACTGTCTGGTGATCGTCGTTTCGGCGGACGTGCAGGAAAAGGCGCAGGAACGGGTGCTTGCCATGGGCGCGATCGCCTTCATCCGCAAGCCGATCACCGCAGAAGGCCTGCGCGACGTGCTGAAACAGTATGGAATCGTCGTATGAGCGAAGAAACCGAAAGCGTCGACACCAACACCACCCTCTCCGACGACCAGCGCGACGCGCTGCAGGAGATCGCCAACATCGGCATGGGTCAGGCCGGCTCGTCCATCGCAAGGATCTGGGGCGAGTTCGTTCGCCTGTCGATTCCCCGCATCGCCAACGTCGAGCGCCAGGACATCCCCGCCGTGCTGCAACAACTCGTCGGCGAGAAGAACATCCTCGCCGTGCGGCAGGCGTTCCACGGGCAGTTGCGCGGCGAAGTCATCATCGTCTTTTCCGGCGGGCCGCCGAGCGAACTCGCCGAACTGATGGGCTACGACGACACCGACCGGATCGAGGAAATCGAGCTGCTGCTCGACGTCTCCAACATCCTGGTCGGCGCCTGCCTCGGCGGCGTAGCCTCGACACTGGGCGTCGATATCGGCTTCTCGGCCCCGTCGATCATGGGCATCGACATTTCGCCGCGCGACCTGATCCGGACGGATGAAATCCTGCACAGCCGGGCGCTGTTCATCGAGGTCTGCTTCACCCTGGAGCAGCGATCGTTTGCCTGCCACCTCGTCGTCATGATGCCGGCCGGTGAAATCGCCCGCCTGGGCAAAGAACTGGACCGCTTTCTCGAAACGCTCTGACCATGACCGAAGACATCGACCGGGGATTGCTGGAGTTCATCGTCGAGCGTCTCGAAGCGGGTGTCTTCGTCATCGATCGCGACTACCGCATTGTCCTGTGGAATCGCTTCATGGCCATGCACAGCCAGCGTCCGGCAGCGGACGTCGTCGGCCGCAATCTGTTCGAGTGCTTTCCCGAACTGCCGCAGAAATGGCTGGCCCGCAAGATCGAGAGCGTGTTCATCCTGAAGAACTACGCGTTCACCTCGTGGGAGCAACGCCCCTTCCTCTTCCGCTTCAACCACAACCGTCCGATCACCGGCGGCATCGACGCGATGCGCCAGAATTGCATCCTGCTGCCGCAAAAGGACGCTGGCGGTGAAGTACAACATGTCTGCGTCACCTTGCTGGATTACACCGACACGGCGATGTACCAGATGCGCCTGAACGAGCTGATCGGCGAACTCAAGCAGGAAAAAGCCGCGCAACAGGAACTGATCAAGAAGCTCGAGGACACCCAGGGCCAGTTGCTGCAGTCGGAAAAAATGGCGTCGGTCGGCCAGCTCGCCGCCGGGGTCGCGCACGAGATCAATAACCCGATCGGCTTCGTCAACTCCAACCTCGGCTCGCTGAAAGGCCAGGTCGAGAACATGCTCTCGGTGCTCTCGGCCTACGAGGAGGTGGAAAAGGCCTTGACCGGCCAGCCGGACCTGCTGACCTCGCTGCAGCAAGCCAAAATCGCCGCCGACCTGGATTTTCTGCGCGACGACATCCTCGATCTCATCAACGAGTCGCTCGACGGCGTGCAGCGCGTCAAGACGATCGTCGAAAACCTGCGCGACTTCTCCCGTGTCGACGCCTCCGAATGGCATCACGCCAATCTCGAAAAAGGGCTGGAAAGCACGCTCAACATCGTCTGGAACGAAATCAAGTACAAGGCCGAGGTCAAAAAGGAGTACGCCGGCCTGCCCGAAATCGAATGCATCGCCGCTCAGATCAACCAGGTGTTCATGAACCTCCTGGTCAACGCCGCGCACGCGATCGAGGAACGCGGGACGATCACCCTGCGCACGGGGTTCGACGAAAACGAGGTGTGGGTGGAAGTCGAAGACACCGGCTGCGGCATCAGGCCGGAAAACCTCAAGCGCGTTTTCGAGCCCTTCTTCACCACCAAGCCGGTCGGCAAGGGCACCGGTCTCGGACTATCGCTGGCCTACGGCATCGTCCAGCGCCACCAGGGACGGCTGGAGATACACAGCGAAGTCGGCAAGGGCACCACGTTCCGCCTCACGATACCTCGCCGGCGTACCGCGGAAGCCGCCCCCGTCTCAGACTGAGGCCCTACCCCAGGGCAATCGCATGAAGTGCCTCTGCCTCCCAGTCAAGGGCTATAGCATGCACACAACCCCGCCGTCATTCCGGCGAAGGCCGGAATCCAGGTTTTCGGAGCACCAACTGGATCCCGGCATTCGCCGGGATGACGGAGCATTTGCGATGTGTGCGTTCGGCAGCCCTTGAAGAGGGAGGAGAGCAAATTCATGCTGTTGCCCCTGCCCCTTCTGCGTCGCAAGCGCGCCCCGAGGGCAAGGCGAAACGGAACGTCGCACCTTGTCCCGGCTTGCTGCGGACTGTCAGGCTACCGCCGTGCTGCCGGACAATGCCATAAGCCAGCGACAATCCCAACCCGGTCCCCTTGCCAACCGGCTTGGTGGTGAAGAAGGGATCGAATACCCGAGACAGGTTTTCCGGCGCGATGCCGATACCATCGTCGGCAACCTCCACCCAGACCGAATCACCATCGCAGCCGGTACGCAGCATGATCACCCCTCGCCCGGGAATGGCCTGCATGGCGTTGGTGATCAGGTTCATGAAGACCTGGTTGATCTGTGCGGCGACACATTCCACGTCCGGCAAACCGGCGTACTCGCGAACGATTTCGGCCTTGCCGCGCAGTTCGCCTTCAAGGACGCCAAGGGTGCTGTCGAGCCCCCGCTCCAGATTGAAGGCGTGCCGATCGGCGACGTCGAGCCGGGTGAATTCCCTGAGATTTTCGACGATCGCCCGGACCCGGTCGACACCTTCGCGCGATTCGCGAAGCAACACACCGACGTCTTCCTGAATGAAGGTCAGATCCGCGTCTGCCTTGGCTTTCTGCAACTCTTCGCGCACCGCGGGATGCGCCGCCAGCGCCGGCTCCGCCCGCTGGTAGGCGTCAACGACCGACAACAAGCCGTCGACATACTCGCCCAACGTCCCGAGGTTGCTGCGGATAAAGCCGATCGGATTGTTGATCTCGTGCGCGACACCCGCCGCGAGTTGACCGACAGCAGCCATCTTTTCCGACTGTTGCAACTGGCCCTTGGTTTGCTCCAGGCGCTCATTGAGCGCCTTCAATTCGGCATTGGCCAGGGTCAGATCGTCAATCAGCTGCCGCGCCTGCGCCTCGGCCCGTTTACGCGCATCAACATCGAGCTTGACGGAAACGAAGTGGGTCGTCACCCCGGCATCATCACGCACCGGCGCGATATGCACCTCCTCCCAGTACGTTTCTCCCGATTTGCGCTTATTCAGCAACTCGCCCGACCACGCGCCCCCGGCATTCAGCGCCGCCCACATTTCACGATAGATGGCCGGATCGTTCTTCCCGGAATTGACGAGATTCGGGGTATTCCCGATCACGTCTGCACTGTCGAAGCCGCTGATCTTGCAGAAATGGGGGTTGACGTACTCGATGCGGGTATCGGTACCGGTGATCACCACGCCGGTCGGACTCTGCTCTATCGCCGTCGACAGCACCTGCAACCGGTCGTGCGCCGCATGCACCTCGGCGAGGTTCGTCTTGAGGCGCCGGTTGATGCGCAACACGTACAGGCTGACCGCGCCAACCAGCGCGATGACCGCGAGACCGGCTGCCAGCAGTCGATACAACCAGCCCAAGTTAGTCTCCGGATCCGGCGTGTAGAGGAAGCCGTCCAGTTCGATACCCGGCGGCAGCATGCCGATTTCCGCGTAGATATCGGCGATGTGCTGCCACCGCCCGGGATGCATGTACCCTGGCTGGACCAGATCCGCCTGGATCAGGTCGCGCATCTGGCCGGCTTCGAAGCGCAGATAGTCGGCCGAATGCCCCGGCGTGTTGTAGCGCGCCAGGATCAGTTCGATGATTTCATCGGGATGCGCCATCGCGTACTCCCAGCCGCGCAGGCTGGCATCGCGAAAGGCCTGTACCCGTGCTGGCTGCTGTTCCAGCAGGCGCTGCGAAGTGAACAGGTTGTCGCCATAGAAATCGACGCCGGCCGAACGCGGCGAGAAGACGTGATACGGAACCCCGGCCAGGCGCAGCTGGAAGGGCTGGTTGGTGACATAGGCCGAGATCGCATCGGTACGCCCGTCGATGAGATCCGCGACATTGAACGTATGCTCGAGCCGGGTCACCCGGTCCATCGGAATCCCCTCGCGCTGGAGATAGGCGAGGATCTCGTCGGACAGCGGCTCCATCATCAGGCGCTTGTCGAAGAGATCGTGAATGCTGCCGATCCCCGCCTCCTGGCGAGCCATCACGACATACGGGGAATGCTGGAAAATCGCCGCCAGCACGACAATCGGCTGGCCACCTTGCCAGGCCAGCAACAGGCTGCTCGTACCGACGCCGAACTGCGCGCGCCCGGAAACGACCTCGTCGACGACATTCTGCCCCGGCACCGCCTCCTTGATCGTCACGTCGAAACCGGCGTCGCGGTAATAGCCTTTCGCCAGCGCCGCGTAATAGCCGGCGAACTGGAAGGCATGGCGCCACTTGAGTTGCAGGGTCACCGCTTCGCTCCCGTAGGCGGGCAGGAAAGCGGGCAGCAGCGCCAGCACGGCGAGCGCCGACAGCAACATGCGCATCCCGGCAAAGCCGCGTGCGATCAGAGAACCTGCAGTAAAAAGGGCCACGACGCTGCCCTAGTTCTCGCTGCCGACGGCCTGGGCATAGCGCCGGAAGGCATCGCGTACGGCGTCGATGATCTCCTCGTTCTGCCAGGGCTTGGTCAGGAAGCGCGAGATCTCGCCGCGGTTGATCGCCTCGGTCAGGCTGTCCAGTCCGGTGTAGCCGGAAAGCACCATGCGCACCGTCTTCGGGTACATCACGCGGATCTGCGCCAGCAATTCGCTGCCGCTCATCCCCGGCATGCGCTGGTCACTGAGAACAACGCCGACCGGGTGCAACGCCAGCAGCTTCAGCGCCTCTTCGCCGCTGCCCGCGGTGAGAATGCGGTAGTTTTCTCCGCGCAGCACGCGCCGCAGCGAGGCGAGGATGCTGGCCTCGTCATCGACCAGCAGGATCGTCGACAACGATTCGTCTTCGGTGGGCAGGCGCATCGGCCCGTAGCTGGCCATGAACGCGGACAGTTCCTCGCCGGAAAGCGGCTTGCTCAACAGGTAGCCCTGCATCGCGTCGCAGTGCAGCGAACGCAGGAAGCGCGCCTGCCCGGCATCTTCCACCCCTTCGGCCAGGACTTCCAGCCCCAGACTGTGCCCCAGTGCGACGATGGCCTTGACGATCGACGCGTTGGCGCTGTTCTGGGTGATGTCGCGGATGAAGCGCAGGTCGATCTTCAACTGGTTGGCATTGAGTTCCTGCAGGTAGGCCATCGACGAATAGCCGGTGCCGAAGTCGTCGATCGACAGCCGCACGCCGAGCGCCTTGAGCGCGGCGATCTCCTTGAACGATGTTCCATGATCGACCATGACACAGCTCTCGGTGATCTCGAGTTCAAGCTGCTTCGGATCGATTCCCGACGTATCGAGCGCCGTTTTCACCGTATCGACGAGGTGCCCGCGGCCAAGCTGTACCGTCGAGACGTTGACGGCGATGTGCTTGAGCGCGTAACCCGTGTCCTGCCAGGTCTTGAATTGCTGACAGGCCGTGTGCAACACCCAGTCGCCGAGTGCGACGATGCAACCGCTCTCCTCCGCCAGCGGGATGAACTCGGCCGGTGAAACCAGCCCGCGCACCGGATGATTCCAGCGCACCAGCGCCTCGACGCCGACGATCTTGCCGCTGACCAGGTCTGACTGCGGCTGGTAATGCAGCAGCAGTTCGCCGCGTTCGACAGCCCGGCGCAAGTCGGCGTCCAGCGACAGGCGGTCCTTGGCACGGCGGCTCATTTCCGCTGAGAAGAATTGCAGCTCGCCCCGCCCGCGCGACTGTGCCTGATGCAACGCAGCCTCGGCGTTGCTCAGCAGCGTTTCTGTGTCGGTGCCATTTTGCGGACACATCGCCACGCCGATGCAGGCGCCGACATAGACGGGGTTGCCGTCGATCAGGAAGGGTTTGGACAACTCGTCGATGACGGTCTGAGCCACAAAATCGACGGGAGGCATCTCGCCGCCCGGCTCCACGATGATGGTGAACTCGTCGGCGCTGACGCGGGCAATCGCGTCGACCTGCGGCAACACGTTGCGCAGGCGCTTGCCGGCCTCGATGAGCACCTGGTCGCCGGCCTTGTGGCCAAGGCTCTCGTTGATCGCCGTGAAGTTGTCGAGATCGACGAACAGCAACGCGAAACCCGAGCGATCGGTTTCCGACGACTGCAATGCATAGCCGAGCAGCTCGCGGAACAACGAGCGGTTCGGCAGCCCGGTCAGCGTATCGCGGTTGGTGAAGAAATCGAGCCGTTCCTCGACGTAGCGGCGCTCCGAAATATCGCGATGCGACCCGCGCAGGCCGAGGGCGCGCCCCTTCGGATCGACCACCGGCCGGCAGATGTGCTCGAGCCAGCGCTCCCGCCCGTCCCGGGTCCGGATCCGGAAGATCACCGGAATCTGGTCGGCCGGCCGGGCCGAAGGTCCATGCGCCGTCCACGCCGCCTGGTCGTCGTGATGGATGATCTTTTCCATCAGCCCCGGATCGGCGAAAAAGTCCTCGGCGGAATAGCCCGAGACGTCGGTACAGGCCGGCGAGACGTAGAGGAAGGTGCCGTCGGGCGCCGTCCAGTACTCCCAGTTCGGCGAATACTCGGCGAGGATGTGGTATTTCTCCTCGCTCTTTTCGAGCAGCGCGCTGCGCTGCGCCACCTGCTGCTCCAGCACGCTGCGCAGGCGCGCCAGTTCCAGCTGGTTGCGGACACGCGCCCGCACCTCGTCGATGTCGAACGGCTTGGTGATGTAGTCGGCTCCGCCGACTTCGAACCCTTTGACTTTTTCCGGCACCGCGTCGACAACGGTGACGAAGATTACCGGAATGCGGTTGCCGGCCGGCGACGCCTTGATCCGCCGGCACACCTCGTAGCCGTCCATCCCGGGCATCACGATGTCGAGCAGGACCAGGTCCGGCGGCGTATCGCCATTGACCATGGCCATGGCGGCCGTCCCCGAACTGGCTACCCGGATGCTGTACGAGTCCTTGAGTGCGCCGAGCAGGGTGTGGATGTTGTCCGCGATGTCATCGACGATCAGCAGCGTCGGCCGGCGATCCGGATCCGTCGCTGCCATCGCGTCGAAAAGCGCCGGATTGCGCCGGTGGCTGCGCAATTCGAGCTGCGTCTTGATACGCATGTGCAGCAGTTCGGGATTGATCGGCTTGGTGATGTAGTCCGACACTCCCAGTTCCAGACCGCGCGCCTCGTCGACCGCGTCGGTGAGTGCGGTAACGAAGATGACCGGAATCGCCGCGGTGATCGGATTCGACTTCAGATGCGACAGCACTGAGAAACCGTCCATCCCCGGCATCTTCACGTCAAGCAGTATCAGATCCGGTTGCGGATGGCGCTGCGCCAGTTCGAGTGCCTTCTCGCCGCTCGTTGCCGCGGCGATGGCGTAGCTGTCGCGCAGGACAGCCACCAGCGCGTGCAGGTTTTCGGCGACATCGTCAACCGCAAGGATGCGGGGGCGCTCCGCCACATTTCCATTCATACCGTTCATTCAGAAACCCTCTCCCTTGGTCTGCTTCAGCTTTTGCTGCAACTGCAGCAACGCGGCGCGGGCGCCATCAACATCGAACACATCGATCCGGGCAGCCAGCGCCGCGATCTCACCGCGCCACGGCGTGGCGGCGACTCCAGCGCGCAGCTCGGCCAGCAACGGCTCGGCCTGCCCGAGATCGTAATCCAGCGCCAGGCGCAGGTTCTCCAGGCGGTCGAACACCTGCCGGGCACTGAGCGGCGCACCGGCCGCCCTGGGTGCCGCTTCCAGACGCAAGGTCAGACGGTCAATATCCTGCAGCACGTCGATCAGCAGCGCCTGGATCGCATCCAGATCGCCAGCGGGCGGCGCTTCACCCGCCTTCAGCGAAGTGTCAACTGCAGCCACCTTGTCGAATAGCGCCACGGCACCGAGATTTCCGGTCACGCCCTTGAGAATGTGACAAGTCTCCTCGGCCCCACGCAGGTCGTTGTTCGCCACCTGCCCGCGAAGCTTGTCCGCGGCATCGGCATGGTGCTCGCGAAAACGTCGCAACTGCCGGAGATAGGTATCAGCCTTGCCGCCGATGCGCCTGACGCCTTCTCGAACGTCAATGCTGGCAAGCTCGGGCAGCGCATCGTCTCCAGCGATCCCGGCCGTTTCCGCCGCAGCCGACGCGCTCCCGGCCTCGCCGCGTGCTGGCACCCACTTGGCGAGAACGGCCATCAGCAGATCCGGATCGATCGGCTTGGTCACGTGATCGTTCATCCCCGCCGCGAGGCTGTTGTCCACGTCGTGGCTCATCGCCAGCGCGGTCATCGCGATGATCGGCAGGGTTGCGAAACGTTCGCCGCCCGGTTCGGCCGCCAGGGCACGAATTCGCCGCGCGGCTTCGAGACCGTTCATCACCGGCATCTGGATGTCCATCAGCACGGCGTCGTAGTTCGCGCTCTGCACGCGTTCGACGGCCGCCTGGCCGTCGAAGGCCGTATCGACCCGAATGCCCTCGCTACCAAGCAGTTCGCTGGCGAAGTCGCGGTTGATTTCGTTGTCCTCGACCAGCAGGACATGCAGACCGGCCAGCGGCTGGCGACCTGCCTTGCCTGAATCGCCGGCCGCAGCGGCTGTTTCATCGGCACCGAGAACGCGCCCGCGCCCCAGCGCGGAGAGCAGGCCGTCGAGCAGCGAGGACGGCGAGACGGGCTTCACGACGAAGCCATCGACGCCGGCCTGCTCAGCCATATGCATTGCATCCTCGCGCCCGTAGGCGCTGACCATCACCACCCTCGGCTGCCGCGAGATAGCCGAACTGTCGCGAATCCGCCGGGTGGCTTCATCGCCGGTCATGCCGGGCATCCGCCAATCCAGCAATACAAGATCGTAAGGACGCTCGCCGGCATTTTCGAGGGCGACCAGCGCGCTCGCCGCATCGCCGGCCAACCCGTAGTCGACGCGGAAGTGACGCAGCATCTCGCCGAGGATTTCGCGGGACACCGCGTTGTCGTCGACGACCAGGACACGTAGGCCGGCCAGCATCGCCCCGGCTTGTTCGAGCAGGCCGCCGCGCCCGGCCAGCGCGTGCCGGGCGGCCCCCAACTGGACGGTGAAGCAGATCGTCGTCCCCTCGCCCGGCCGGGAGGATTCGATCCAGATCCGCCCGCCCATCAGTTCAACCAGGTTGCGACAGATCGCCAGCCCGAGGCCGGTACCGCCGAATCGCCGCGTCATCGATTCGTCGGCCTGGGTGAATTTCTGGAACAGCGCCGCCTGTGCCTCGGGGTCGATACCGACGCCGGAGTCGCGCACGTCGACCTGCATGGTCAGCACGAGATCCGCATCGCGCATTTCCAGGCAGCGGAAGGCCAGTTCCACCTGCCCCGCCTCGGTGAATTTGACCGCGTTGCCGCACAAGTTGAGCAAGATCTGGCGCAGGCGCAGCGGGTCGCCGATCAGCACCGGCGGAATCGCAACGTCGTATCGCACCAGGAACTCGATTCCCTTCTGCTCGGCGTGGTAGGCGACGGCGTCGCTCAACTGTTCGACCACCCCGTCGAGGCCGAACTCGATCAATTCCAGACTGATCTTGCCGGCCTCGATCTTCGAGAAATCCAGGATGTCGTTGACGATCCCGAGCAGCTGGTGCGCGGCGCCCTGCGCCTTCAGCAGATGGCTGCGCTGCGCCGGCGGCAACTCGCTTTTCAATGTCAGATACAACATGCCGAGAATCGCGTTGATCGGCGTGCGGATTTCATGGCTCATGTTCGCCACGAACGCACTCTTTGCCTCGGTGGCCAACTCGGCGGCGAATCGCCGCTTCCGGTCGCGCAGCTTCTCGATGCCGAAAGCCAGGTTGCGCGCCAGTTCGCCGAGCAAGGTGATTTCGTCGGCCAGGAATGCACCAGCCTCACCGGAATAAATGTTCAATGCCCCGAACACGCCGAGGTCGGCGGTCGCCAAGGGCAAGGCAACACTGGAACGAAAACCGTGCTCGGCCGCCGCCGAACGCCACGGAGACATTTCGGGTGCGTCGCCAAAATCGCAGTTGGTCTGCGCCTCGCCGGTGCGGATGCACCTGCCGGTCGGTCCTTGCCCGGTCGGCGATGCCTCGCCCCACGAAATCGCCAGCCCGTCGAGATAGCCCTCGTCGCCCCATTGCGCGGCAACGGCGACGCGCTGCTCGGCGTCCTGCTCGGCAAAACCGACCCAGGCGAGCATATAGCGATCCGAATCAACGATCAGCCGGCAAACATCTTCCAGCAACGCCGATTCGGAATCCGCGCGAGCCAGGATGTAATTGCTGTCGCTGAGCAATTTCAACGCGCGCGCGGCACGCTTCTGCAGCAGTTCGGCCGCATGGCGGTCATGGATATCGCGGGCGATACCGAGTACGCCGAGCACTTCGCCGCGGGAATCCCTGACGGCGGTCTTGGTCGTCTCGAACAGGCGCGGTGTCTTGCTCTCGTCGTCGGCGAAGACGAGCCACTCCTCGTTGCGCCGCGGTGTCCCGGCCGCCAGCGCCTGCCGGTCTTTCTCGACAAAGAAGGCGGCCTGTTCGCGGCTGAAGTAGTCGAAGTCGTTTCTGCCGACGACATTGGCGGGCGTATCACCGATCAGTCGGCCAAACGGGGCGTTGCAAAAGAAATAGTCGCCATTGCAATTCTTGACCCATACCAGATCGGGAATGTTCTGGATCAGCGTTTGCAGGTTGGCCGTCTCGCGCTCGAGCGCCTTCGTCTTGCGCCGGACGGAACGCCGCAGGAGCCGGACCCAGATCGACATCACGGTGCCCAGCACGACGGCGGAGGCCAGCACGATGAGCAGAACGCGCGCGTAAGGGAATCGTTCGAGGGAACTGCCCAGCCACTTGTCGTGCAAGCGCGCTTTTTCCTCGTCGCCGATCAGCGCCATGCCCCGCTCGACCTCAGCCAGCAGCGCGTACTCGCCCTTCCGCGAGGCCCGGTGAAATTCGCCGCGATAGAGTTCGAAGGCCTTGACGAACTCGGCGTCGGCGCGTTCACGGTAGAGGTAGTAGTTGCCGGGATATTCGTCGAAGCAGAACAGCCGGACCTGTTGCGCGCGGGCCGCCGCGATCATTTCACTGTAGTTGCGGTAGCGAACCAGCGAGCGGATGCCATGCTCTTCCAGCTTGTCGATGCAGGCATCGCCGTCCTGCACGCCGACCTGGAATCCGCGCAGCGAAGCGACGCCGTCGATGCCGCTGATCGACTTGTGCGCGAAGAGCGCCACCGGCAACTGCACGTAGGGCAACGAAAACTCGTAACTCGCTTCACGCGCCGGGGTCCGGTAGATGGCGTCGATGATGTCGGCCTGGCCGGCGAGCAGCATCTTCTGCGCATCGGCCCAGTGGGTGAGGGTCAACTGGACGGTGTTGCCGGTCTTTTCTTCCCACAGTTTCCAGAGGTCGACCAGATAGCCCTTTGCCTCGCCATCGTCCCCGCGAAAGACATAGGGCGGGAAATTGTCGTCGCTGACCACCCGGATCGTCCGCGCATAGCCCCACACTGGCGCCACTGCCAGCAGAACGAGCAGCACGCCGCCCCAGGCCCTCCTCAGGACTCCCCCCACGAATATGCCTTTCTTCCCCCGATATCGCGCCAGTATAACCAAGGAAGGCTCGCCGCCCCCACCCGGAATTCGCGCCGGCACACTCGAATCCCTCACCGGTTCCACATATACTTACGCAGCACAGGGGCCATTATTCGAACGCGGGGAGATCCTTGCGACCTCAACGCTCACCAAGAACGGTCAAACAGCCGAGACAGCGAAATGAACGAAACCACCGAAGCGGCAGCAGCCACGCTCCTGCTCGTCGATGACGAACCGAGCATTCTTTCCGCCCTGCGCCGTCTGCTGCGAAAAAGCGGCTACACGATCCACACTGCCGAAAGCGGCAAGGCCGGTCTGGAAATTCTCGAACACGAGCACGTCGATCTGGTGATCTCGGACATGCGCATGCCGGAGATGGACGGCGCGCGCTTTCTCGAACAGGTGCGGGCACGCTGGCCGGATACGGTCCGGCTATTGCTCACCGGCTACTCCGACGTCACCTCGACGATCGACGCGATCAATCGCGGCGAAATCTACCGTTACATCGCCAAGCCGTGGAACGACGACGACCTGGTGCTGATCGTCCGCGACGCGCTGGAACGGCAGCGCCTGACCCACGAGAATGCCCGCCTGCTCGCGCTCTCGCAGGCGCAGAACGAGGAACTCAAGGACCTCAACGCCAATCTGGAAGACAAGGTCAGGCAGCGCACGGCAGAAATCGCGCAGATCAACGACTTTCTCAACCTGGCGAACGAGCGCCTGAAGCAGAACTTCCTGACCTCGATCAAGATGTTCACGGGATTGATCGAATTACGCGCCGGGGCGATGGCCGGCCACTCCCGCCGGGTCGCCGATCTGGCGCGCCGACTGGCCAAACACGCCGGCATCGAGCCCAAGGACCAGCAGGACATCTTCTTCGCCGCGCTGCTGCACGACATCGGCAAGATCGGCTTTACCGACTCACTGCTCAGCCGCCCGGTATCGCGGATAAGTGGCGATGATCTGGTGTTCTACCGCAAGCACGCCGCAACCGGCGCGGCGGCACTGATGCCGCTGGAGGAGTTGAAGCAGGCGGCGCAAATCGTTCGCGCCCACCACGAACGCTTCGATGGGCAAGGCTATCCGGACGGGCTCGCCGGCGAAAACATTCCGCTGGGCGCGCGCATCCTCAGCATCGCCAATGACTACGACGGCCTGCAGAGCGGCGCGCTTGCGGAGCGGCGCATGTCGCCCGAGGAGGCTCAGGCGTTGCTGGTGCAGTCGCGCGGCAAGCGCTACGACCCGCAGTTGGTCGACGCATTCATGGAAATGCTCGGCGCCGTGAAAAAGGAAATTGTCCTCGAAAAACCGGTTTCCCACGCCGACCTCAAGGTCGGCATGGTCCTTTCTCGTGACCTGATAAGCCGCGAAGGCGTGCTGCTGCTGTCCTCAGACTACATTCTCGACGCCTCGCTCATCCGGCAGATCCAGGACTACGCGCGCCGCGAAAACCACACCGCGCCGATCTACATCCGCACGCCCCCTCCGGAGGAAAAAAAGCAATGACCCGCATCCTGATCGTCGATGACGACGAATCGATCCTCAAGGCGCTGCGCCGCCTGCTGATCCTCACGCCCTGCACCATCGGCGACGTCGGCCAGAAGTTGCAGGTCGAGTATTTCAGTTCACCTCTGGAAGCGCTGGAGAAAGCCCGGACGACCGCCTACGCCCTCGTCCTCTCCGACTACCGCATGCCGCAGATGAACGGCGTCCAGCTGCTCAAGGCGATCCGCGAGATCCAGCCCGACGCGGCCCGGTTGATCCTTTCCGGCTACGCCGACCTGAACGGCCTGATCAGCGCAATCAACGAGGCGGGCATCTCCCGCTTCATCTCGAAACCGTGGAACGATTACGAACTGATCGCCACGCTCGGCCAGGTGCTGACGCTGCGCGAACTGACGCTGGAGAACCAGCGGCTCGCCGATCAGGTTCGCCTGGCGGCCGGCGCGATCTCGCCCGAGGAAATAGAGCGCAAGCGCCTGGAAGCGATCGAGCCGGGAATCACGCAAGTCACCTGGGGTCCGGACGGATCGATCCTGCTCGATGAATCGCTGCTCGACGATTATTCGCGGTAGCCCTGCGTCATGACCGAGGAAAACGGTGGCAACCGCCTGATCCAGGCCCGCGTCCTGGTCGTTGACGACGACCCGATCCTGCGCACCCAGATGCAGCACCTCGCCGGACGCTTCGTCGCGGAGATCCAGGTTGCCAGCGATGGCGAGGAAGGACTGGCGAAATGGCGGCAGTGGCGGCCGGACGTGGTCGTCACCGACATCTTCATGCCGCGCATGGACGGCCTGATGATGAGCAAGGCGATCAAGGCGGAAGATCCGGACGCCCAGATCATCGTCATCACCGCCGACCGAGACAACGGCAGCCTGCGGCAGGCGCTGGCGCTCGGTGTCGAGCGCTACATCTCCAAGCCGGTGGACATGCACCTGCTGGCCGACGCCATCGGCAAATGCGTGCGCGATCGCAAGACGACCGAGGAACTGCGCCTGACGCGCCAGGTCGCCGCGCTGACTGAAGCATTGCGCGAGCAACTGGAGGAACGAAAGCGCGCCGAAAAGGCCTTGCAGCGGGAAAAAGCCGAGCAGCGCATCCTCATCGAGCGGCTGGAGGACGCGCACAACCAGCTGCTGCAATCCGAGAAAATGGCCTCGATCGGCCAACTGGCCGCCGGCGTCGCGCACGAGATCAATAACCCGGTGGGCTACATCAATTCCAACCTCGGCGCCCTGCAGCAATACATCGCCACCCTGCTCCGCCTGATCAACGCCTACGAGAAGCACGAGCAGGAACTGTCCCCGGAGACACGCGACGCACTGAACGTACTCAAGGAAGAAGGCGACCTCGCCTACCTGCGCGAGGATATCAGCGACCTTCTCGCCGAATCGGTCGGCGGCCTGCAGCGCGTCAAACGCATCGTGCAGAATCTGAAGGATTTCTCGCACGTCAGCGAAACGGAAATGCAGTGGGCCAACATCGAGACCGGCCTGGAAAGCACGCTCAACGTGGTCTGGAACGAACTGAAGTACAAGGCCGAGGTAGTCAAGGACTACGGCAGCATTCCCGAGATCGAGTGCATTCCCTCGCAACTGAACCAGGTCTTCATGAACCTTCTGGTCAACGCCGCCCAGGCCATTGAAACGCACGGAGTCATCACCTTGCGCACGCGCCGGACGGGCAACGACGTCTGCATCGAGATCGCCGACACCGGCGCCGGCATTCCGCCGCAGATCCTCAACCGGATCTTCGATCCCTTCTTCACCACCAAGCCGGTCGGCACCGGCACCGGGCTGGGCCTGTCGATCACCCACGGCATCATTCGCAAGCACAACGGCCGGATCGAGGTCGACAGCAAACCCGGGCAAGGCACGACCTTCCGGATTACGCTGCCGATTCGTCAGCCAGCAGCTAACGAGGCACAGACGACTCCAGGCATCGAACCACCGCAGGCTGGCCGATAAACGCCTGCCAGGCGCGATCGAGTTCGGGCAGCAATTGCCGCGCCCGTTCGAGGTCTGCCCCCGCCCCGGCGCGTTCGATGGCAAAGGCCGCAGCGTTGATGCGGGAAGCGCACATGTTGGCCGCCGCACCCTTGACGAAATGCGCCCTTGAACGAATTGCCTCGGCGTCGCCCTGCGCGATCGCCTCCTTGAGCCGGGCGATATCGCCCGGCATGTTGGCGACGAACATCTTCACCAGTGTCTCGGCCAGCACCTCGTCGCCCATCATCAATTTGAGGAAGTCGGCATGGTGGAAGGCCTCCACCCCCGACACGGCCACTGACGCGGCGACGGCTCCGACCGGCACAGGGTCCTCCGCAAGCCGTCCGTCCTGAAGCCAGCGTTCGAGGCACGCCGCCAGTGCATCAATGACCACCGGTTTGGTTAAATAGTCATCCATACCGGCCTCAAGGCATTTCTCGCGGTCGCCACTCAGCGCATGCGCGGTCATCGCCACGATCGGGCTGCGCACCCCGAGGCTGCGGAGTTGCCGCGTCGCTTCGTAGCCGTCCATGCGCGGCATCTGGCAATCCATCAGGATCAGGTCGTAACCGGCCCGGGCCGCCATGTCGACGGCTTCGACGCCATCGCGCGCCTTGTCGATCTGCGTGTAGCCGAGCTTGCCCAACACGCCGCGCATCACGGTCATGTTGATCGCGTTGTCCTCGACGACCAGCAGACGCTTGTCGCGCTGCCATCCTGCATCAGCGCCGCTCGCCCCGGCGGGAGAAGCCATCTTTTCCGGAGCAGGTGCAACTTCGCCGAACGCCTCCTGCAGTACATTGCGCAGGCCGGCGCGGCGAACCGGCTTGTGCAGAAACAGCACCGTGCCGGCGCCCTCGGCCGGCCGCGCCTCGCCACGGAATCCCGCTGGCAGGCAGCGAATCAACGTAGCGCCAGAGGCTTTCAGCGTTTCCAGCGGCAGCAGCGGTTGCCCCGAGCCGGCATCGAACAGCAGCGACTCGGCGACCGCGACGCAGCGGAACGGACGCCCCTCGGACACCGCCGACATGATGTGTCCGGCCGCGCTCTCCGCATCGAGCGCGCCTTCGGAATCCAGCCCCCAGTGATGCAGCAGCGACACCTGTCCGGCCAGGGCGATGGCGTTCCCCTCGACCGCCAGCACGCGCCGCCCGCGCCAAGCCTCCGGCACCGGCGAAAGCGCCCCCATCGGCCCGGCAGCGGGCCTTGCCAGCGCAATCGTGAAACTGAACACCGTGCCGCGTCCCTCCTGGCTGGACACCGACATTTCGCCGCCCATCAGTTCGACGAGTTGCCGCGAAATCGCCAGCCCGAGGCCTGTCCCGCCGTACTTGCGCGTCGTCGTCGAGTCGCCCTGCTCGAAGGGCGCGAAGATCTTGCCGAGGTTGTCCTCGGCGATGCCGATGCCCGTATCGGCCACCTCGAACAGGAGAACGACGCGCCCGTCGCGGTCGGGCAGCCGGCTGAGGTTCAGCGAAATCGAGCCGGCATGGGTGAACTTGATCGAATTGCCGACGATGTTGGTCAGCACCTGGCGAATCCGTCCGGAATCGCCGGACAGCCGTTCCGGCACGTCGGGGTCGGCGCTCCAGACATACTCCAGCCCCTTGTCCGCCGCACGCAGGGCATACAGGTCGGCCAGGTCTTCCAGCAAGTCCCAGAGACTGAAATCGACCGCTTCGAGCGCCAGCTTCCGCGCCTCGATCTTGGAAAAGTCCAGGATGTCGTTGATGATCGCCAGCAGCGCCTCGGAGCTCGAACGGATGATATCGAGGTAGCGCTTCTGCTCCGGCGCAAGCGGCGTATCGAGCAGCAGGCCGGTCATGCCCATGACCCCGTTCATCGGCGTGCGGATTTCGTGCGACATCATCGCCAGAAAGTCCGCCTTGGCCTGATTGGCCAGTTCGGCCCGCTCGCGCGCGGCGATCAACGCCTGCTCGATGCGGATGCGCTCGGTGATGTTGTTGAAGCCGAAGACGCGGCCGATGATCCGCTCCTCGAGGTATTGCGGCAGCGATTTGCACTGGAACACCCGCCCGTCGAGAAGGTGCAGGATATCGTCGGTCTCGGTCCCCTCGACGATCTCGTGCAGGCGCAGCCGAACGTGCTCGGACTCGGCCACCGAGGCGGCAACGAATTCGAGAATCTCGTCGTCGCGCTGGTTCAGCAGCAAGTCCTCCGGCACCTGCCACATCGCACTGAACAGCCGGTTCATACTGGCGATCTTGCCCTGCCAGTCGATGACCAGAATGCCGTTGCCGGTCGATTCAAGCGTCGCGCGCAACTGCGAGGTGGTCCGCGCGAGGGTGTCCTCGATGCGCAGTTCGTCACCGATCTCGCGCGCCTGCACCATCAGCCAGCGCTTGCCCCCCTGCTCAAGCACGCGGATGCTCTTCGCCGCCGCGCGCATCGAGCCGTCGGCACAGAGGTAGAGCGCTTCCTGCGACTCGATGGGGGCAATCTGCCCGCTCCGGACCTCTTCCCAGTAAAAGATGTCCTGCAGCGCGCTCTCGATGTCGAGAATGCTCATTTCCAGCAGCTGCTGTGGAGCGTAGCCCAGCGTCTGCGCGGCAACCCGGTTGGCATCGACGATGCGCAGGCTTTCCGGCTCGACGAGGAAAATCATCTGCTCGGTGTTGTCGAGCAGCAGGCGGTCAAGGCTATTGAAATTGCTTCCGGCACTCATGGCTTGGCCGGCTCCTTGTTCGCCGCACTGGCGTCGAAGTAGTAGCTGACCTGCTTGCGCGGATTGAGGTAGGTATAGATTTCCCGCGGCAGTTGGCCCGGCCGCAGCGCCTTGGCAATATTGACGTCAGCCTCGGTCTCCAGATCGACCAGCAAGGCTTCTTCCTTCGGAATTTCCGCGTCGTAGACCACCACCATCGGCTTCATCGGCTTGGCCGTGTTGATCGTGGCGACCATTCCGACGACTCCGTTGGAAAGCTGGACAACGCTTCCCGGCGGATACACCCCGAGGCAGCGGACGAAGACCTGCAGCAGCCGGGAGTCGAACTTGGTGCGCAACTTGGCGAACATGTTCGCCAGCGCCTCATGCGGCGTCAGCGCGTTGAGGATGTTCACCGGATTGCACAGCTTGTCGTAGTAGTTGGCGATCGCCACGATGCGCGCCAGCAGGCTGATCGCCTCGCCCTTGAGCCTTTTCGGATAACCACTGCCGTCGAAGAGTTCATGGTGCTCGCCGATGATCGACAGCACGGCCGGCGTAAAGCCGAGCTTGCGGCCGAGGTCGATGCCGTACTGGCAATGCATCTCGTAAAGGTTCTGCTCGGCCTGGGTCAGCGGCTCCATCTTCATCAGGATCTTGTCGGGAATCTCCCGCCGCCCGACGTCGTGGAACAACGCGCCCATGCCGAGCGGCTGCACGGCCTCCTGCGGCAGGCGGATTTCCCGCGCGACCATCAGCGAGAGCATCGTCACGTTCAGCGAATGAAAATACAGTTCCTCGCCACCGATCTTGTCGCCCATGACATGAATCGCCAGCTCGGGCGCCGACAGGATCGAATCGGCGATCTGCCCAACCAGCTTGCTGGCCTGGGCGACGGTCTTTTCCGGATCGCTCAGCAGATTCTTCTCGACGTCGCGGATCGTCTTCGCCGTATCGACGAACGCGTGCTCGATGCGCGCCGCAGCTTCGCGCTGCACCTTGATCTTCTCGATCAACGCCCGCTTGGCGGCCAGCGCCGGATGCTCCTTCAATACCGGCTCGTCGGCAACGACCGCAGCCGCCGACTGCTCAGCCCAACGCGCCTTCGGCTTGCTGTCGCTGCGCGCCGGATCAAAGCGCACTTTTTTTAGCCCGAGCCCGCGGATCGTCGCAATCTGCTCCGCGTCCTTGATCTTGAAATTGTTGAAGGCGAACGGATGCTGGAACCACTTCAGGTCGATATACACATACATGCCGACCTCGAGCTGCTCCACCCCGACGTATGGCAGATCACCGACAGGCATTGCCCCTCCTCACCGTTGTAACAGTTTTCGCTCCCACCGGCCGGCGTGCACGATGCGGCAAGCGCGGCAACCGATAGTATCCCTGAATGCTGGCCGGCTTGCCGTGCAAATTTCCTGAATTTATGTACCGCCCTTCCAGCCCCGGCCATCCTCCGTGAGAAAATCCTGTCGTCCTTTTTCATACATCGATAGCCACAGGAGATCTCATCATGGTCATGCTCGAATTCACGATGTTTCCAACCACCGAGGGCGAAAGCAAGAGCCGCTACGTCGCCCGCATCCTCGACATCATCGACAAGAGTGGCCTGACCTATCAGCTCACCCCGATGAGCACGATCATCGAGGGCGAATGGGCCGAGGTCATGGGCGTGGTGACACGCTGCTTCGAGGCGCTGAAGGACGATTGCCCGCGCATCAACACGCAGATCAAGATCGACTACCGCGCCGGCACGGAAAGCCGGATGAAGTCGAAGATCGCCTCGGTCGAAAGCCAGCTCGGCCGCAAGCTGGCGACCTGAACCCGGGGGGAATGCTGATTTATTACATATTCGTCATTCCGGCGAAGGCCGGAATCCGCAAAATTCAACGAACTGGACCCCGGCCTTCGCCGGGGTGACGAATTCTTCCGCATTTCCCTATCGCCAGCGCCGGTTGAAACGCAGATACAGATAGCCGCCGGCCAGCCCGCCGAGGTGGGCAAAATGGGCGACGCCCGATTGCGTCCCGCTCACGCCGAGCAGCAGTTCGAGCGCGCCGAAGACCATGACGAACACCGGCGCGCGCATCGGGATCGGCGGAAACAGCGGCATCACCACGCGATACGGGAAACAACGGGCGAAGGCGAGCAGCAGGCCGAACAGCGCACCGGACGCGCCGACGGTGGGGTAGTACGCGCCGGAGAGCGTCGACACAACGAGCTGCGCGATTGCCGCCGCGATGGCGCAAACGAAATAGAACGTCAGGTAGCGACGCGCGCCCCACACGCGTTCGACATCGCCGCCGAACATGTACAGGCCGTACATGTTGAACATCAGGTGCGCCAGTCCGCCGTGCAGGAAGGCGTAGGAAACGATCTGCCAGGGCATGAAGTGCGGGCCGATCGGCCACAGCGCGAAAAGCATGCTGATCGACCGTCCGGCCAGTGAATCAAGGAAGAATATTGCGACGTTGGCGACGATGAGCGCCTGCGTTACGGGCGGAAGCGAATACATTCTTAGGTTCCTGAAATGGCCAGGTTATCGGGGATCTGTAGTTCAGACGGCAATGGGCGCGGCAAGTTCGCGCACCTGCCAGCCTCCGCCGCCGAGCAGTTCGAGCTCCTGCGTGTGGAACTCGACGAGCGTGCTGCGGTGACCCACGCTGACCAGGATCGTCTCCGGCAGCGATTCCCGCAACAGGGCGTACATCGCGTGCTCCAGCCCCTCGTCCATCGCCGAGCTGGCTTCGTCGAGGAACACGATGCGCGGCCGGTTGAGCAGAACGCGCCCGATCGCCAGGCGCTGCTGCTCGCCCAGCGAGAGGCGATGCGACCAGTCATCCTCGGTGTCCAGCGCGTTGGAGAGATGGCCGAGATGGCAGCGGCGCAGGACTTCGCCCGCATCCGCATCGTGCCTCGCCGGCGCGGGGTAGTACAGCGCCGAGCGCAAGGTGCCGAGCGGCAGGTAGGGCTTTTGCGGCAGAAACAGCGCCAACTTCCCGGACGGCCGCTGGATCGTCCCCTCGGCATACGGCCACAGGCCGGCCAAGGCACGCAACAGCGTCGTCTTGCCGATCCCCGACCTGCCGCGAATCAGGATCGCCGCCGGCCCCGCAACGCCGAGGGTCAGATCCTCGATCAGCAACTCGCCGCTGGGCTTGCGCACCGTCAGCGAGTTAACGGCGAAGCCCATCTCATCCGGCTCGACCCGCGCGCTCGGCAGTTGCCGCGCCGTTTCCATCGATTCGAAAAAGCCCGCCAACCGGTTGATGACGGCGCGGTAGCCGGCAAAATTGTCGTAAGACGTACGTATGAACGACAGGGCGTTCTGCACCTGGCTGAACGACTCGGCGGTCTGCATCACGTCGCCGAGGGTGATCTGCTTGCTCAGCAAACGCGGCGCCTGGACGATGAACGGAAAAACAACCGCCGCCTGGCTGACAGCCAGGTTGAACCCCTGGAACTTGAGCGAGCGGAAGATGATTGCCCAGACATTGGCGATCAGGTCGCGGAAGCGCCGCATCAGGGCGACCCGTTCGACGCGCTCGCCGCGGAAGAAGGCAACGCTCTCGCCGTATTCACGCAGGCGCATCAGCGCATAGCGGAAATTGGCACCCAGTTTCTCGTTGAGGAAGTTCAGTTCGATCAACGGGCGGCCGATCTTCAACGCGAAGACCGTGGCGATGATCACGTAGAGATACACGCAGAACACCATCGCCCGCGGAATCTCCCAGCCGAAAACCTCCAGCACGCCCGAAAGATTCCAGAGAATGAGCGTGAAAGCAAAAAGCGAAACAACCGCGTCGAGCAGCCCCATCGAAAGCGTAAGCGTGCTGGACACGAAACTCTCGACGTCCTGCTGGATCCGCTGATCCGGGTTATCCGCGCTGGCTGGGACGAACTGGCTGCGATAGTAGGACTGCTTGCCCAGCCAGCGCTCGATCAACTTGTTGGTCAGCCAGGTACGCCAGCGAATCTGGAACGACTGTTGCAAGAAAAAGCTCAGCAGCGCCCGCGCCACATGCACCGTCGCCAGAATGCTGAAAACGCCGAGCATCCGCCAGAATGCCGCCGCATCGAGACTTTGCATGGCGCTGTAGAAGCCGTTGTACCAGAAGGAGAACAGAATGTTCATGCGCACGGCGAACAGCGTCATGAACACGATGGCCGCCAGCCAGAGCAGCGGCACCAGGCTGACACGCGGCGCAAAATAAGTGGCCGATATCTGCCGGAATTGTCTCCCCCACACCGTGTACCGCCCGAGCGCGGCGACCACGCCCGCCATCCCGAGCAGACTGATGATAAACGACTTGCCGAGCCACATCAGGCTGGCCATCAACTCGTGCCCCCAATCCATCCTTTCCCCCTATCCCTTCGACCCTCACATGCCGGTGTGGGCGGCTGCCTCAAGCATCCGCCCACACCGGGAAATTCTGCAATCAGGCACGACGTCAGCCAATATCGACCGGGACGAAGATTCGCGCGTGATTCCTTTCTATGAGCAACGCAACCCGCTTTCCGGCCTTGGCCACCAAGGCCCGTAATTGTTCCACCTTCGAGACGGGCTCGCCATTGACGGAAAGCACGACATCGCCGGCCTGAATACCCGCGCGCGCGGCCGCACCGTCGACGTCCTGAACGATCAAGCCGCCTTTGACATCGGCCTGAGCCTGCTCATCCGGCGTCATCGGTCGAACGCTTACTCCCAGCCGCCCCTTGTCGCCGGGGTTCGCATCGTTGCTGGCAAGTTTCTGATCGTCAAGCGCCCCGACGGCGACAGAGAGCTCTTTCGTGTTTCCTTTACGCCAGATCTGAAGTTTGGCCGTCTCGCCGGGCCGCATCGCCGCCACGATCGCCGGCAGTTCGCCTGACGCTCCGATCTCACGACCGTTGATGCGCTGGATGATGTCGCCGGTCTGCAGCCCGCCTTTCTCGGCAGGACTGTCTTTTTCAACCGTCCCGATCAACGCCCCGCCCGGTTTCTTGAGCCCGAAGGACTCGGCCAGCGATTGATTCACCTCCTGAATCGATATTCCAAGCCGCCCGTGCTGCACCTTGCCGTGTTCGACGATCTGCGTCTCCACGTTCATCGCGACATCGATCGGAATCGCGAATGAAAGCCCCTGGTAGCCACCGCTCCAGGAATAGATTTGCGAATTGATCCCGACCACCTCCCCGGCCATATTGAACAGCGGGCCGCCGGAATTGCCCGGGTTGACCGCGACGTCGGTCTGGATGAACGGAACATAACCGCCGTCCGGCAGGGAACGCGACTTGGCGGAGACAATGCCCGCGGTGGCACTATTCTCGAAGCCGTAGGGCGAACCGATCGCCAGCACCCATTATCCAACGCGAACATCGCTGGCATTGCCACTGGTCACGACCGGCAGATTGCTGGCGTCGATCTTCAGCACCGCAACGTCGCTCGCCTTGTCCGCCCTAAGCACCTTGGCCTTGAATTCGCGTTTATCGGTAAGTTTCACCGTAACTTCATCAGCTCCATTCACGACGTGTGCATTGGTCAGAACTATGCCGTCCGGCGTGACGATGAACCCCGATCCCTGCCCGTGGATCGGCGTATTGCCTTGCTGGCGAGGAACGCCAAACTGGCGGAAAAATTCGTAGAACGGGTCATTGGGATCGAGCTGCATGTCCGGCACGCCGGCGCTGACCTTGCGCGTACCCGACACGCTGATATTCACGACGGCGGGGCCGTTTCGCGCCACAATCGCGCTCATGTCCGGCAACGCCATCGGCAATGACGATTGCGCGTGAGTCTCCAAAGACGGCTGCTGGACGGCAGCGTGAACCAGTCCGAACGGGGGAAAGGCATTCCCGGTATAGAACGAATACCCGGCGCCCACAAATCCCGCAACGGCCAACGCCAGCACCGAGAATTTCAGTGTTTTCGCTTTCATGGCGCTCTCCTTTCACTATCGATACGCGAGCAAGATGCTCGTCGGCAATGAGGAGAATGCGCCGCTGGGACTTAAAGGATACTTAAGGAAACACCGAAATATTCGTCACCCCGGGAATTACTTGAGATAGCTGCGCAAGACCGAGACCACCTGTTCCAGATCTTCCCTGCGCTGCTCTTCCGGAATCACGTTGGTGCCGAGATGATCGCGGAGGTGGCCTTCGAGGACTTCCAGCATCAGGCCATTGACCGCGCCGCGGATGGCCGCGATCTGCTGCAGCACGGCCGAGCACTCGCTGCCCTGATCGAGACTTTTCTCCAGCGCCTCGGCCTGCCCCTTGATGCGACGCACGCGGAGCAGAAGCTGCTTCTTTCCCTTGACGGTATGGGGCACGACACATCCTCCAGTGGTTGCGAATCTTTCTCATTGAAAAAACATATACTCGGGTATAGTATATCAAGCAATCATCTGGAGCCCCACCATGCAAGCCACCACCCATGCCGGAAAACTTTGTCACACCGAAGTCTTCGATACCGGCAATCCGCTCGCCGAACGCAACACACGCTGGGCGATCGGCCTGACCATCATCACCATGATCGCGGAAATCGCCGGCGGTTGGATCTTCAACTCGATGGCCCTTCTGGCCGACGGCTGGCACATGAGCTCGCACGCCCTCGCGCTCGGCCTGGCCGCCTTCGCCTATGCCGCCGCCCGCCGCTTCTCGCGGGATTCGCGCTTCGCTTTCGGGACATGGAAGATCGAAATCCTCGCGGGCTACACCAGCGCCATTTTCCTGATCGGCATCGCCGCCGTGATGCTCTTCCAGTCGGTCGAGCGACTGATCTCGCCGTCCGCAATCCATTACGACGAGGCCATGGTCATCGCTGTCGTCGGTCTGCTGGTCAACCTCGCCTGCGCCTGGCTGCTGCGGGACGACCACGAGCATCACCACGACCATGGACATCCACTTGGCGGCCATGACCACGGGCACGGCGAACACCATCATGACCTGAACCAGCGCTCCGCCTACATCCACGTAATCACCGACGCCGCGACCTCCGCGCTGGCGATCGTCGCGCTGTTCTTCGGCAAGTTCTGGGGCGCCTCCTGGCTCGATCCTGTCATGGGCATCGCCGGTGCCGCACTGGTGTCGATCTGGGCCGTCGGCCTGTTGCGCGACACCGGCCGGGTGCTTCTCGACGCGGAAATGGACGCTCCCATCGTCGCCGAGGTGCACGAAGTTCTCGCCGGACTGCCGATGCCGGTCAAGGTCACCGACCTCCATGTCTGGCGGGTCGGGCGCGGAAACTACGCCTGCATCGTCGCCCTGAGCGCCGACTCGGCCATCGACGCCGGCGAAATCCGCCGCCAGCTGAGCATTCACGAAGAACTCGTTCACGTCACGGTGGAAATCGCCACGCAGAACGGGTCGCCGAGGTAATCAACAGGAACACGACTACGCGCAACAAGCGCCAACAAGCATTTGGTTAACAAAAACGCTTCTGCTAGAATGCGCCCTCTTCTGGAGAGGTGGATGAGTGGTTTAAGTCGCACGCCTGGAAAGCGTGTTTAGGTGAAAGCCTAACGGGGGTTCGAATCCCCCCCTCTCCGCCAGATACCTAGCAAAAAAGCGCCTTGCGGGGCGCTTTTTTGTTTTACCCCCCAACAAGCCCCCCAATACCCAATGCGATTGGGCGAGACGGCGTGAGACACGATCGTCGGCAGCCTTAATCTCCGGAGCACCAAAACGGCGAGGAGAGAGAGTTCTCCGGGAATTACCTGCATCGGGCTTTTCGCGCTGTGATCCAGCGACTGACCATTACGCATCGCCCCCCCCTTTCAAGAGAGAGCAACCCTAACCCGTACCACCTGCCTGCCCTCGTGGAGGGGTGATACACCTTTATCGAACCGCTATGGACTGTTGTCCTGTCGGGTAGCCTCTCCGCCTGCCCCAGCGTCACGCGCGGTCATGGTAGGTTGCATTTCCACCGTCAAAGCCGATTCTCACGGCCGCTGGCTGTTTAGGCTGCTGTCCGGCGTCTGCCGGCAGGTTCGTTTATCCGTTTCCGGGGAGCGGGTCACTCCGGTCATTGTTCGCCGTTTTCTTCCAAGCAGCCCGGTTTTCGGCCCACTACTGTCGCGTGGAGTGCGGTTTGGCGCCACCGGCGCAAACAGGGACACAATGCCCTAATGCAAAAAGGATATCTACAGAGTGGATTGTCGAAGCGGCGTGTCGCATACAGTTCCATCTCATCTGGTCGTGACAAAACAATAGGCATGTCGAGGTAGGGATTACTCTGTAAGCCAACCTCGGACTTACTTTCTTTTTTTGAGGAACAGAGTTATGTCTTTTGTGATTCCATTCTCGTTTGATAAAGCACTCGTTCGTGTCGTAGTGAGCGATGAAACACCATGGTTTGTGGCAAAGGATATTGCAGATGCGCTCGGGTACGCGGATACCGCCAAGGCGGTGAAGGCGCATTGCAAGTCCTATCGTCCGGTGGGGGTAGGTGTTTCGCCCACCCTTGATCCTCAGACAAACATTATTCCGGAGCGTGACATTTACCGGCTGGTGATGCGCTCAAAACTCCCGAAAGCGATCGAGTTCGAAGAGTGGGTGGTTGGCACGGTACTACCGTCGATCCGCAAGACCGGCGGGTTCGGGCTGGATATGAACGACCCCGCGTCGCTGCGCAACTGTCTGCTGTCCTATACCGAGAAGGTCATCGCATTGGAGGAAAAACTCACTGAGCAAGCTTCGAAGGTGGAAGCACTGGACCGGATTTCGAAGTCGGAAGGGGCGATGTGCATTACCGATGCGGCTAAGTGCCTGCAGGTTGCGCCCAAGTTTCTGTTCGCATGGATGGATACGCACGGCTGGACGTACCGCCGCACTGGCAGCGCTGAGCGCGTTGGGTATAGCGACAAAGAGGAGGCCGGGTATCTCGTGCACAAGGTAAAAACGGTGCTGTGGGGCAACGGCTCCAAGCAGTGTTATCGGCAGGTGCGCGTTACGCCGAAGGGAGTGGTGCGGTTGGCAGAAATATTCGCGCTGAGCGTCGCAGCTTAATTCGCTACCGATAACGCACCGTAGTCGTGAGACGCTCCCCGTTTCGCGTCTACGGTGCGCATGTCGTACGGATATGCGGGGCTTGCGTTTCTCTTGTACTTGATACGCGACACCTCGTTACTGCTTTCGACAGTTCGGATAGATTAATTTGTAGAGTCTGCACGCAAATCGTTCAGCGTTACCCCCGGGAAAAATACACTGTTCGTGCCGAGCAGAACCGTTTCAAAAAATTGAAGCAGTTGCCCCAGCAGGGGGGCGACGTCCCGACTCCAATCGTCCCCTTCGGAATACAAGAACGTTTGTAGAACGTGATTGATTTCGATCCCAAAGGCGGCGATTCCTTCGCCGAGAATGAATTCCAACGGTTCATCCTCGCAGTACTCTGCATTGAGGTTTAGGTATTTGATGGCGGCCTGTCCCAGTTGCTCAACCGAATGCCACGGCATGGTCGTGTAAGCAGGATCCTTGCCGCTCAATATGGTCAGTAGCGTAGAAAATGCTCTGTTCTGATCGTCGTAGGTGACGATAGGTGGTGTTTCGTCGAACCGTGACCGCCAGACACCGATCAGCGTATCGACGTACGGGGCGAGTACCGACCGGATAACTTCCGGTGACCCAAGATAGTTGGGCTTCAGCGCCTGCTCAATTCCTGCGATCATCGGGTCGACCGCTGTCGATTTTGCACCGGCCGGTAATTGCGCCAGTTGCAGCACCATATCGGCAATGCGCCGCCGGTCTTCCTCATCATCCTTATTCGCGTAATGCGGTGTATAGCGATTAACCTCAGCATGAGTGGCCCGCAGCCCGTCACCGTCTTCGACAAAATGAATCTGATCGATCAGGGTGCCAGACCAACTGCGATGCTGGTACAGTGTGTTGTTCTCGAAATAGGCGAACCACTTTTCTTCCTGCATGGCGGGGATGAACCCTTGGCGTACACGAGCGGATTGCAGTGCATCCAGTTGAAAGTCGAGAAAAATGGTCGTGTGCCGCTTCGGCATGCGACGGAGGTTGGGCCATGACTTTCTCGTTGCGATGGTGTCGTCTGTTCTTGCCATTGATGATTTCAGCGCTGGTTTTGGAGATGAAGGATTAATCCGCCATGCGTCGTGCTCGAGCGTCCAACTCTTCAGTGCTCTTCCTGATATTGGTACATCACGTCCCAGACCCCCATGTAGGCGTCGTGGCGGTCATGATCTTTGACCGTCGCCTTGAAGTTGCTGAAACGGATGCCGCGGATGGCGTCTGAAACCCGTTGCGCGACTTCCTCGCGGTCGATTCGCGCGCGATAGCGGTAGTCGGTCCCGGCGCCCTCGATCACCTCGGCATCGGGGAAGATCGCCTCGATTTCACCGTTCCGACGTGCACGTACCAGCAACGTCTGCCCACTGGCGTCGCCCTTGTCCACGATGCTGACAAAACTGTTCGGAAAAAACACCCACATGGCTTACCCCTCGATTCCAAAATGTTTGCGGAGCGCGGCCAGCACCGGTTGGTCAGCCGGATTCTCCAGATGCTTGCCCCATTCTGCCGGCGGTACCAGCCTGACGGCCTGTGATTCCCACCCCATGCCCGTCGGGTCCCCGCCAACGCGTTCGGCCAGATAAAGCCGAGTAATCGACGTCGACCGTTTGAAATCGCCGAGGTATCCGGTGATACGGACCTTCAAGCCCGATTCTTCGTACCCTTCCTTGATCGCGTTCGCCTGCAGGCTCAGACCGGCGTGGTCGAGTTTTCCCTTGGGGAAGGTCGTCTCGTAACCGCCGAATTTGTTCGTCGGCGAGACCATCCAGATGCGCCCGTCCGGTTCGACGGCAACGACGCCGGAAGCCAGTGGTAGTGAATGTTTCGGCGGCGGTAGTTCGTTTAGGCTCAGCATGAGCAAGTCGCAGGCGTTCCAGTCGTCACTCTGCCGAGGATGGTCGCGCCATGCGTGGACCGGCACGGCGTTCAGTGTTTTGGGGGCTTTGCCGCCCGGAACGAAGATCGCCGTACGGCTATTGCTGTGCCACGTGTCGGCCGCGCTCGGCTTTGTCGGATGTTTGATAGTCACTATGTTGCCCGACTCGCCGTGTTTGGGGTGTTGCGTCGGTTTGTCGACCCAGCGCGGTGGCTCGGTCTCTGTTTTCTCCCGACAGGTTTGAAGACAAGTCTCCAGCATGGCCTGTACTGCCTTCCAGTCGCGATCCTTCTTGCAAGGTTCCTGTTCTTCCGGACATGTTTGATTGATATTTAACGCGACAACTCTCATGTCGTCTAACCGGCCGAAGATTTTTTCGATCTGGTCGGCGATCAGCTTGACGGTTTGCTGGAGGTGTTTTGCACTGGTAATTTCAGGATGGCCCAGCAGGACGTCTAGGTCGCAAGGGATAAAACAGAGCGCGCTGTCGTAGAGGCGGGCCAACCGTTCGGCGATCAGCGTATGCCCTCCACGCAATTTCGCGAGCCTACTACCAAGTTGATAGTCGGGGATTTCACTCCATTCGCCTTCGGTAACGTCCAACGCCTCACGGCCGATATTGGCGGTTTCTTTGAATACGTCACAGAGGCGGTAAGTGATCGAGGCCATGGCGCCTACGGTGGTGTCCGCGCCCGGATGTTCCTCGCACTCGCTCAGAAACTGGGCGATGTCCATCAATTCTGGGGTTATTTCGTTGAATAGCTCACCGGCGAGGGACTGCAGTTGATCCCTCGTCCAATAGATGTCCTTTTGCAGGTGGCCGATGGATTCTTCTGAAAGTGGCGCAACGCCGTTTTCCCCGTCGTTCCAACGGCCGTTAGCGTCGGCGTTGGCGCAATCGAGATTCAGTGCCCTGATGCTCTTGGCGTCATAGATGCCTCTTAGGTATCCGCGATGCTGTTGCGTCAATACATAGCCTCCATGCTCAATCGGATACAAAATTTTCTCGATGTGACCGCTTTGGTCGCTCAGCATACTGAATAGGGCTGGGATGAAACCGGAAATCTTCCGTGCCGCCGAGAGGATCAACACGTCTTCGCCATCGGTCAGGTGCTGAATAATGTCTGAGAGGCTCCCGTCCAGATCCAAGATCTGCGGCGGATTTGCCCCCGGATTGTCCTTGATTCGAATATACGGGGTAGATTTATTCCTTACATCTTCATCCTGTTCGATGTCCAGTTGCCAGAAACTGTCTGGAATTGCGAGATAGGCTTTGCTCTGCTGAGTCGCTAGCTCGACGATCTGGCCGCTCCACGCGGCCATGCTGGTGGCGCGGGGTTTGTTTCTCGACGGTGTACCCGCAAGGAGGCGCCCTTTGAATGGCCACGGTAGTGGCCAAGGAATATCGACTTCGTGGATTTTTAGTTTGAGTTGTTGTGCCATGGGACTCTCTTATCGTTTGCGACACAGTATCGGCAAACGAATGGGATAAAGCTACTGCTGAAATATCGTCACCGTCCCTGACGCTCATAACAGCTGATGGGCGTTGCTTTTAGTACCTGCTGGGTGAAGGTATTCATCAAAAAACACCGAATTGACCTCGTAAGTGCTACGGGCTGCGTCGCAAACGGCTTTTTTAACGCCGATTTCATGCTCTTTCATTAAATCTATTAGTTTGAGCAAACCGACTAATTCGATTGCTGTTGCGCCAGCTCGACGTGCTTCGACCTCCGCGCTGGGGGTGAATGTCGACGTTGTGAAAAATAGCCCGTATTGCGCTCGCCCTTCGATCGCCCCGCGAAAATCTCGAATCTCACTGGGCGGAACCTTGATATCTTTAAAGCGCTTGCACTGCCACGCAACGCGTGTCTTAATCAAGCCGAGTGTGTCAAATGCGAGAAAGCCCTCGCCATCAACACCACCGTCTCCGGTTTGTCCGGTGGTTTTTGTGGCCAGCAGCCCGTTCTCCGTCATGATGCGGGCGCAGAGGCGTTCAAAACCCTTGTCGGGCATCTCGGTGAGTATTTTTTTTAACTCATGCGCCCAAGATGACGTTCCCGGGAGTTCGCCTTGAGCAGATTCTGACGGAGCGTCTTCTGCGCTCGATTTTTGCGCTTTCCCCTTGTTTGCAGTTGCTTCGTAAATGGTGATGGCGCCCCTGTCATCTACCCGCTCATCCCAGCCTTTACGTGTCAGCTTCCAATTGCCGTATCCGGCCGTCTCCATCGGTTCGAGGAACCCGGCATTTACCAGATACATGCGTGCCCATTGAATATCGTTAGCGAATTTCGTGGCGCCGGAGGCGAGCACTTTATCTGGAACAGGCTGATTGGACGATGTCATGCTGTCCGCGATCCAGTCTTTGACTGATGACGCTTTTGTGAATCCTCCAACGGCCCGAAGCGCGTCGACAATCATCGGGATGTAGCGAATGGAGTCCGGATATTTCTTTTTGGTGTTTGTATTCATCGTTTGGGATTTAGGCTGTTGGCGTATGCAGCCATCAATCCTACGAATTTCGTAGAGTAAGCACAAGGTCGTTCTACGATTATCGATGGATGCCGCGTCTATCGATTCCCAATACGCTGTTCGGCTGTCGCCTCCGCGAGGCGCGTGTCCGGGCTGGTATTGCGCAGGATAAGTTGGGGGTGATGATCGGGATGGACGAGGGGAGCAGCAGCGCCCGGATTAGCCGCTACGAGACCGGGACGCACGAGCCGCCGTTCTCGATTGCGGAGAAATTGGCAGCCGTCCTCGGCGTACCGGTGGCGTATTTCTACTGCGATGACGACAAACTGGCGATGCTACTTGTCCGGTACACGGTTCTCGGGGACGACGCAAAAGACCGCGTGCTGACGCTCGTATCGGAGTTGATGGGCGAAACAGGAACGCCCCTGTCCGCTTAAACTCACGCCGCCGCCTACTGGTTCGGTAGGCTTCCTGCGCTCAACACCGCAGATCAAATCGCTTGTCCATGAGTTTCCTCCTTTCGCCTGTCCAGTAATCGCCCGTATGGCCGTCGTGAGGGCGACGTAGCAGAGCATCGATAGACGCCACTCGTTCATCGATCGCCTTGCACTGGTTTGTCTTGGAAGGTCCCGTTGCCGTTGTCCGCACAGCAAACTCGGCATTCAATACCTGTTCGCGTGCAATTCGATCCGATTCCATCTGCGCGACAGCCCGTTTCATCTGGGCCAACCGGTTGTCCGGTGCTGTTGCCTGTTGTTTTTCGGCGGTTGTCACCGAAATCTCCTTGGCGCCAAACGGACACGGTTGATCACTGAACATAGTCCGGCCGTCTTTCTTGCACTTGAACGTCAGTTGTACATCGCGCGGCAATCGCTCTGCTGGCGCGCCCGGCACCTTCTGCGCAGGAGCCACTTGTCGTATTGACTCATGTGGTCGCATATTTTCGGTGAGTGCTGGAGGCGGTCTTGCATCGACAGGCTGGCGGTTGCTGTACTCCAGCGCCAACCAGCCCCCGAGGACGACCGCGAGCGCGAGCACCAGCGAAATAGCGCGAACGTGCGACGGTGTTGCATTAGACAAAGTGACTACCCCTCTCTTTTTTGGCTTTGGATCGCCCTACGCCCACGCCTCCCCCAACGCCTCTGCCTGTCTTAACACCAGTTCGATCGCCTCCTCCTGCTGATCCGGCGGGTATTTGTACTTCCTCAGGATGCGCTTGACCATCAGGCGCAGCGTGGCGCGCACGCTTTCCCGCTTCGACCAATCCACCGTCAGGTTCTTGCGCAGGTTTTCGGTCAGTTCGTGGGCGATCTTCTTCAGCGTCTCGTCAGTCAGTTCGCGCACCGCCGATTCGTTGTTCGCCAGCGCATCGTAAAAGCGGATTTCATCCTCGGTGAGGCCCAGTTCATCGCCCCGGCTCGCCGCCGCGCGGAACTTCTTGGCCATGTCGATCAGTTCTTCGATGACCTGCGCGGTTTCGATGGCGCGGTTCTGGTAACGCTTGATCACGTCGCCGAGCAGTTCGGAGAACTTCCGGTTCTGCACGACGTTGCCGGCAAAGCGTGACTTGATCTCGCCTTCGAGCAGCCGTTCGAGCAGTTCCACCGCCAGATTGCGCTCGGGCAGGTTGCGCACTTCGGCGAGGAACTCTTCGTCGAGGATGCCGATGTTCGGCTTGTCGAGACCGACCGCGTCGAATATATCGACGACTTCCTCGGAGACGACCGCCAAGCCGATGATCTGCCGGATCGCCAGTTCGCGCTGCTCGTCGGTGCGCTTCTGCTGGCTCAGGTCGCGCTTGGTCAGGATCACCTTCACGGCTTGCAGGAAGGCCACTTCCTCGCGCACGGCCTTGGCTTCGTCGAGCGTGCAGCACAGGGTAAAGGCTTTGCTCATCGCCAGCGCCGTATCGGCAAAGCGCTTCTTGCCGTCCTTCTGCCCGAGGACGTGGTTGGCGGCCCCGGCGAGCCGTTTGTGGCCCGCCGTCAGGAAGTCGGAATAGTCGTAGCCGTGCAACAGGCCGCGCAGGATGTCGAGCTTTTCTTCGAGAACGGCATAGGCCTCGGCGGCATCGACGGTCGGCCGCCCACGTCCGTTGCTCGCGGTGTATTCCTTCAGCGCGCTTTTCAGTTCGTTGGCGATGCCGATGTAATCAACGACCAACCCGCCCTGCTTGTCCTTGAACACGCGATTAACGCGGGCGATGGCCTGCATCAGGTTGTGGCCCTTCATCGGCTTGTCGACGTACAGCGTGTGCAGGCACGGCGCGTCGAAGCCGGTCAGCCACATGTCGCGGACGATCACCAGCCGTAACGGGTCCGTAGCGTCCTTGTAACGTTTCTCCAGCCGTTTCTTGACCTGCTTGCTGTAGATGTGCGGGCGCAGCAGCGCCTTGTCGCTGGCCGAGCCGGTCATCACGATCTTGATCGCGCCTTTCTCCGGATCGGCGTCGTGCCAGTCCGGGCGCAGCTTCACGATCTCGTTGTACAGATGCACGCAGATTTCGCGGCTCATCGCGACGACCATCGCCTTGCCGTCCTGCGCTTTGTTGCGCTCTTCAAAGTGGGCCACGATATCGGCGGCGACACGGGCGATGCGCGGTTCGGCGCCGACGACTTTCTCCAGTGCGGCCCAGCGGCTCTTGAGCCTAGCCTGCTGGTCTTCCTCCTCGTCCTCGGCGAGTTCTTCGACTTCCTCGTCGAGGTGCGGCAGTTCGTCTTCCTTCAGCGCCAGCTTGGCAAGGCGGGACTCGAAGTAGATGGCGACCGTTGCGCCGTCTTCCTTCGCCTGCTGCATGTCGTAGATGCTGATGTAGTCGCCGAACACGGCGCGGGTATCGCGGTCCTCACTGGAAACGGGCGTGCCGGTGAAGGCGACGAAGGTGGCGTTCGGCAGCGCGTCGCGCAGGTGCTGGGCGTAGCCGACCTGATACGCGACCTGATAGCTGGCGCCCGGTTCGGCAGCCATCAGCGCCTGCGGATCGTTGGCACTGGCCTTCGGTGCGAAAGTCTTCAGCTTCGCTTCAAAGCCGTATTGCGTCCGGTGTGCCTCATCGGCGATGACCACGATGTTGTGCCGGTCGGAGAGGCGTGGGAAGAAATCCTCGTCCGGGTCGGGCATGAATTTCTGGATGGTGGCGAAGATGATGCCGCCGGAGGGTCGGTTCGCCAGCTTGGCCCGCAGATCCTGCCGGCTCTCGGCCTGTACCGGTTGTTCGCGCAACAGGTCCTGCGCCAGCGAGAAGACGCCGAACAGTTGCCCGTCAAGATCGTTGCGGTCGGTGATGACGACGATGGTCGGGTTCTCCATCGCCGTTTCCTGCATCGCCCGGGCGGCAAAGCAGGTCATGGTGATGCTCTTGCCGCTGCCCTGCGTGTGCCAGACGACGCCGCCCTTGCCCTTGCGGGCGGGATCGCTGCCGGGGCGCGAGGCGGCGATGACGTGGTCGATGGCCGAGCGCACCGCGTGGAACTGGTGATAGCCGGCGACCTTCTTGACCAGCGTGCCATCGTCTTCAAAGAGGACGAAGAAGCGCAGGTAGTCGAGCAGCAGGGCCGGGGCCAGCACGCCGCGAATCAGCGTTTCGAGTTCGTTGAACTGCCCGAGCGGGTCGAGCGTGACGCCGTCGATGGTGCGCCATTGCATGAAGCGTTCGCTGTTCGCCGAGAGCGAACCGAGGCGGGCTTCGCTGCCGTCGGAGATCACCAGCAGCTCGTTGTATTCGAAGACGTCAGGAATCTGCGCCTTGTAGGTCTGGATCTGGTCGTAGGCTTTCCAGATGTCGGCGTTCTCGTCGGCCGGGTTTTTCAACTCCATCAGCACCAGCGGCAGGCCGTTGACAAAGAGGAGGATGTCAGGGCGCCGGTTATAGTGGACACCCTTGATCGCAAACTGATTGACGGCGAGCCAGCGGTTCTTGCTGGGGTGCGTCCAGTCGATCAGGCGCACGAAGTCGCCCCGCGTCTCCTCATCCTTTTGGTACTGCACCGGAACGCCGGACACGAGCAGCTTGTGGAACTGGCGGTTGGCCGACAAGAGCGCCGGGATGCCGAGGTCGAGGACCTGCTTGAGGGCATCGTCCTTGGCGGCGGTGGGGATGCCCGGGTTCAGGCGGTGGATCGCGTCTTGCAACCGGGCGCGCAGGATCACCTGCTGGTAGTTAGCGCGTTCCGGTGCGGGACCGTCCGGGGCGATGTCCGGGCCGTAGAGGTGGGTGTAGCCAACGTCGGCGAGCCAGCCGAGGGTTTCTTGTTCGAGTTGGTCCTCAGTCATATCAACACCTCGGTCATATTGACCATGAGAGAGAAAACCACCTGATAAACGGCTTGTTTAGCAACTTGCTAATTACGCAACCTGTTGTTTTATATGGATACAAATCCGCGCCCCCCGAAAAATCTTAGTTTGCTAAGGAAATGCTAAGAAGCACTGCGTAAGGTGTAGTAGCGCTGATTCCCAGTCCCGAGCTTATCCAGAAATCCATCCGATTGGCTCCATTTCTTCAAATATCGCGACGCTTCCACTTGCGCCGAAGCGGAATTTCCCAAGCCAAGCAGTTCTCGTAGTTCGCCGTTGGTGATGCGCTGGTGATCACGAAGATATTCCCGCACCATCTCCGCGTACCGTACCGGATTAAGCCCGCGCGTTCGGGTATAGGCGGCTTTTCCTTTCAACTCCTTCGCAATCCCTTTTGCGAGATGGAACGTGGCAGTCGATGTATGCCCCCTGCGTTCGATCAGATTCATCGGCGGCAAGCACATGCCGTCCAGAATGCGGCGAGCGTCGTCCTTCGCGAGTTGCAGTACGTCTGCGGCCTGAGCCGTATCGATGTAATCCTGACCAAGCAACGCATCCATTACTATTAACCCGGCCCTTAAATAGGCTGTTTGCTGTATGATTTCCGCATGGAAAAGATTGATGCGCGTAAGCTGGGTTATGAGGGGCGAGATACGCTGCGGAAGATGGTGCTTCGACTGCGGAAGCAGTCGGGCCTGAGCGGCGTTGAACTGGCGAAGGTGGCAGGAGTTCATGTCCGGACGGTTCAGGCGTGGTTGCGAAAGGTACAGACCGCCGGCGAGGGTTCCCTGACAGAAAGGCTGCGTGGACGTCCCCCCGGCGCGTGCCGAAAACTGTCGATGGTGCAGGAAGTCTGGATTCGACAACGCATTGTGGGGGC